>NZ_JBIVUV010000023.1:0-176768 GCF_044768525.1 Streptomyces sp. NPDC091287 | reverse complement strand
CAAGGAACGGACGCTTCCTTCGGTCCCGTTTCACCGGGGCCCTCCGGGCGCTTCCCTTCGTTACTGCTTTGTCTTGCTGTCTTGCGTTTCCGACTCTATCAGACTCTTTCGTGTCCGATTCCCGGTCGAAGCGGGTCTTGATTTTCGCTTCCAGGTAATTCGCTTTCGCGTTTCCCTTTCGGCGAGTCCGACTCTATCAGGCCTTTTCCGTCCCTCTGACCACGTCCTGCGGGCATGCCGAAGGAAGGTTCAAGGTTAGGATCTGGGCTTGAAGGTCGCCGCCGACCCCCGACTCAAAGTCGCGTTGGGGTCAGGCAGGAGTACGACAGTACAGGCCGCCGGGGATCGAGGCAAATCGTTTCTGGTGTACCCCTAGGTCCGCCAAGCGGTAGGTCTCGGGCGGAACCGGGACTTCATATGACTTACTCTGCTGAGCAGTACGCCGTCCCCCATCAGTCGCGGCGGCGACACCTGAATCTCCACCCCCTGGGAGGCTCCCCATGACCAACGTGACGTCCCCTCTTGCTGGACGCGCCATCGGACTCGCCGCGGTTCCCGACCCGGTCTTCTCGGGCGCGATGGTCGGTCCCGGCACCGCCATCGACCCCGTACGTGAGCCCTCCGAGGCCGTGTCCCCGGTCGACGGCATCGTCGTCTCCCTGCACCCCCACGCGTTCGTCATCGTCGACGCGGATGGGCACGGGGTCCTGACGCACCTCGGCATCGACACCGTCCAGCTCAACGGCGAGGGCTTCGAGCTCCTCGTGAACAAGGGGGACACGGTGACCCGGGGCCAGAGCATCGTGCGCTGGGACCCGGTCGCCGTCGAGGCCGCCGGCAAGTCACCCATCTGCCCGATCGTGGCCCTGGAGGCCACCGCCGAGTCGCTCTCCGGTGTCCGTGAGGACGGGGACGTGAAGGTCGGCGACCCGCTGTTCGGCTGGCAGTGACGCCTCGGGCGCAGTGACAAGCCAGTTGCACAACCACCGCGGTGACTCGGTCGCCGCACAACCGGAGACGGGTGAAATGGAGACAACGCTGCGAGGCGTCGGCGTGAGCCACGGTGTGGCCATCGGCGAGGTTCGGCACATGGGTACGGCGGTGCTGGAGCCGCCCGCCAAATCGATTCCCGCCGAGGAGGCCGGTCGCGAACAGGGGCGCGCCAGGCAGGCGGTGGAAGCGGTCGCCGCCGATCTGATCGCACGCGGCAACCTGGCCGGCGGCGAGGCACAGCACGTGCTCGAGGCGCAGGCCATGATGGCGCAGGACCCCGAGCTGATGTCCGACGTCGATCGGCGCATCGCCGTGGGCAGCACCGCCGAGCGGGCGGTGTACGACGCGTTCGCCGCGTACCGGGCACTGCTCGCCAATGCCGGGGAGTACCTGGCGGGGCGCGTCGCGGACCTCGACGACGTGCGGAACCGGATCGTGGCACGGCTGCTCGGTGTGCCGATGCCCGGCGTTCCGGACAGCGACGAGCCGTACGTGCTGATCGCGCGCGACCTCGCGCCGGCCGACACCGCGCTCCTCGACCCGACGCTGGTGCTCGGCTTCGTCACCGAGGAGGGCGGGCCGACCAGTCACAGCGCGATCCTGGCGCGGGCGCTCGGCGTTCCCGCCGTGGTGGCGCTGCCCGGCGCCGGTGAGCTGGCCGAGGGCACGGTCGTCGCGGTGGACGGCAGCACGGGCGAGATCTTCGTCGACCCGAGCGACGAGAAGCGCGCCGAGCTGGAGAGTGCCGCCGCTGCTCGTAGGGCGGCGCTGTCCGCCTCGACCGGTCCCGGCGCCACGTCGGACGGGCACAAGGTGCCGCTGCTCGCCAATGTTGGCGGCCCGGGCGATGTGCCCGCGGCGGTCGAGGCGGGGGCGGAGGGTGTCGGGCTGTTCCGGACCGAGTTCCTGTTCCTGGACGACAGCAAGCAGGCTCCTTCCGAGGAGAAGCAGATCGCGGCCTACCGCGCGGTGCTGGAGGCATTCCCCGAGGGGCGTGTCGTCGTGCGTGTGCTGGACGCCGGCGCCGACAAGCCGCTGGACTTCCTGACGCCGGCCGACGAGCCGAACCCGGCGCTCGGCGTCCGTGGGCTGCGGAGCCTGCTGGACCACCCCGAGGTGCTGCGCACCCAGCTGACCGCGCTGGCGAAGGCCGCCGAGGGACTGCCGGTGTACCTGGAAGTCATGGCCCCCATGGTGGCCGACCGTATCGACGCCAAGGCGTTCGCGGACGCGTGCCGCGAGGCCGGGCTGCGGGCGAAGTTCGGCGCGATGGTGGAGATTCCGTCCGCCGCTCTGCGGGCGCGGTCGATCCTCCAGGAGGTGGAGTTCCTGTCGCTGGGCACCAACGACCTGGCGCAGTACACCTTCGCGGCCGACCGTCAGGTGGGCGCGGTGTCGCGGCTCCAGGACCCGTGGCAGCCGGCGCTGCTGGATCTCGTGGCGATGTCCGCCGACGCGGCTCGTGCCGAGGGCAAGAGCTGTGGGGTGTGCGGTGAGGCGGCGGCGGATCCGCTGCTGGCGTGTGTGCTGACGGGTCTGGGTGTCACCTCCCTGTCGATGGGCGCCGCGTCCATTCCTTATGTGCGGGCCACGCTGGCCAAGTACACGCTGGCGCAGTGCGAGCGGGCTGCGAACGCCGCTCGTGCGGCGGACTCGGCCGACGAGGCGCGCAGCGCCGCTCAGGCTGTGCTGTCCGGCGAGTAGCCGGGATCCCGTAGGTCGAGGAGGGGCTTTCCGCCGGGTGGCGGGAAGCCCCTCCTGCCGTGTGGCTGTGGCGTGTCAGTGGTGGGGCTCCGCCGGGTCTGCTCCGATGTCGAATCCCGCGCAGTACTCCACGCCGGATTCCGGGGAGACGGGCTCTCCGGTCTCCGCGTCGGTGCAGTAGGCGTTGAAGACCTCGCCCGCGGTGAGCGGGGCGAGGGCTCCGTGGCCCAGGCGCCAGCCGTGGACCCGGTCCGGGCTGTCGGGGGCGCTGGTGCGCAGGACGACTCCCCCGCGCGATTCCAGGGCGATGGCCACCGCGAGGACGGTGGCGAACTCCGCACCCTCCGAGCTGTCGAGGCGGGCCGGTCCCGCGGTGTCGCGGTGGGTGTGGAGCACGGCCAGGAGCTGGTCGTTGTCCGTCGGGGTGCTGCACACCAGGTGGTGGGTGCCCGGTCCCGCCGCTTCCAGCAGGCGCGTGAGGAGGTGCGAGGCGCGGTCGAAGGCCGCGCGTCCGATGTCCTGGCCGCAGTCGGCGCAGGTGCCGAGGTCGGCGAGGAGGAGGGTGGCGTACTCCCAGGTGGCCTGGCGGACCGCTCGGGAGACGAGGACGGGGATGAGGTCGCTCAGGCGTTGGCCGGTGTAGGCGACCGTGGCTCCGGCGGCGGCGATCTCCGCGGTGAAGCGGCTGCGGCTGGCCCCGGTGTCGGCGTCGAGGCCCGATTCGGCGCAGTACTCCGCGTAGTCCTCCGGGTCGAAGAGGGCGACGGTGGTGTGCACGCCTTGGGCCGCGAGCGCTTTGAGCAGGCCTTCGACCTGCTGGAGATAGACGGTGTGGTCGTCGAAGGCGAAGGTGCGGTAGCGCCGCATGGCCGCGAAGTCCTGTGCGTCGGCGAGGAGGCCGATCGTGCTGGGTGCTTCGCGGCGTAGCGTGCGTCGCATGGTGGTGCTGTGCTTCGTGTGCTGGGTGGTGCTGTTCTCGGTGTGGCCGGTCTGCGCCATGTGTCCCCCTGTGCGCGGTGGATCCTTGCTCACTCAGAGTAATCAGGGGGACTGACAAGCGGGCTGCCCAGCGGCCTAGCGGCGTCGGTTCGCGGCCAGTTCGGCGTAGAAGTGGAGGAGGTCGAGGTTGTCGACGGAGCCCGGGTTGACCGCCTTGGCCAGCTCGGTTCCCTGGAGGAGGCGCTTGACCGGAACCTCGATGCGCTTGCCGGTGAGGGTGTGCGGGATGGCGGGGACCTCGATGACCTCGTCCGGTACGTGGCGCGGGGAGAGGTTCTCGCGGATGGTCCGCTTGATCGCGTCGCGCAGTTCGTCGTCGAGGGTCGCGCCGTCGGCGAGGTGGACGAAGAGCGGCATCCAGTAGCCGCCGTCGGGTTCTTCGAGGCCGATGACAAGGGATTCGCGGATCTCGGGGAGCCGTTCGACGGCCTCGTAGATGTCGGCGGAGCCCATGCGGACGCCCTGGCGGTTCAGGGTGGAGTCGGAGCGGCCGTGGATGATCACCGAGCCGTGCTCGGTGAGGGTGATCCAGTCCCCGTGGCGCCAGACGCCGGGGAACATGTCGAAGTAGCTGTCGTGGTAGCGGCTGCCGTCGGGGTCGTTCCAGAAGCGGATCGGCATGGACGGGAGGGGGTTGGTGACGACGAGTTCGCCGACCTCGCCGATGAGGGGTTCGCCGGCCGGGTCCCAGGACTGGAGGTCGGTGCCGAGGCAGGGGGCCTGGAGTTCGCCGATGTGGACGGGGAGGGTGGGGACGGCTCCGGCGAAGCAACTGCAGACGTCGGTGCCGCCGCTGACGGAGGCGATCCAGAGCTCTTCGGCCACCTCGTCGTGGAGCCAGCGGAAGCCGTCGGGCGGGAGCGGGGATCCGGTGGTGGCGACGCACTGGACGCGGGAGAGGTCGAAGTCGCGGCCGGGGTGGATGCCGGCCTTGCGGCAGGCCATGACGTACGCGGCGGAGGTGCCGTAGAGCGTCGCGCCGGTCTGTTCGGCGATCCGCCACTGGGCGCTGACGTCCGGATAGCCGGGGCTGCCGTCGTACAGGACGACGGTGGTGCCGGTGAGGAGGCCGGAGACGAGGAAGTTCCACATCATCCACCCGGTGGAGGTGTACCAGAAGAAGCGGTCCTCGGGTCCGAGGTCGCAGTGCAGGCCGATCTGCTTGAAGTGTTCGAGCAGGATGCCGCCCTGGGACTGGACGATGGCCTTGGGCAGGCCGGTGGTGCCGGAGGAGTAGAGGACCCAGAGCGGGTGTTCGAAGGGGACCTGCTCGAAGACCGGCTCGGTGTCGGCGGAGGTGAGGGCGGCCCAGGCGAGTGCGCCTTCGGGGGCGTCGGTGCCCAGGAGCGGGATGTGGACGACGGCGCGCAGGGTGGGCAGTTCGCGGCGGAGTTCGGCGACGGTCTCGGTGCGGTCGTGGTCCTTGCCGCCGTAGCGGTAGCCGTCGACGGCGAACAGGACGACGGGTTCGATCTGCTGGAACCGGTCGAGGACGCTGCGGGCGCCGAAGTCGGGGGCGCAGGAGGTCCAGATGCCGCCGACGGCCGCGGTGGCGAGGAAGGCGACGACGGCCTGCGGGATGTTGGGGAGGTAGCCGCTGACGCGGTCGCCGGGGGTGACGCCGAGGGCGCGGAGTTCGGCGGCGAGGGCGCCGACCTGGCGGCGGAGGTCGGCCCAGCTGACGGGGGACTGGGTGTGGGTCTCGTCGACGTACAGCAGGGCGGGGGTGTCGGCGCGGGCCGGGTCCTCGGCGGTGCGCAGGGCGTGTTCGGCGTAGTTGAGGGTGGCGCCGGGGAACCAGGTGGCGCCGGGCATCGCGCGGTCGCCGAGGACGCTCTCGTACGGCGTGGAGAAGCGGATGTCGAACCACTCGGCGACGGCCTGCCAGAAGGTGTCGAGTTCGTCGACGGACCAGCGGTGCAGGGCCGCGTATCCGCCCTCGGCCGGGGCGCCGTACCGGGTCGCGGCCCAGTTCTGGAAGCGGGTGACGGCCGCGGCCTCGATGCGGTCGGGGCCGGGCTGCCAGAGCGGGGCGTCGGGTGTGGCTGCGGTCATGAGGGCTGCTCCCTGGCTGTACGGGTACGCGGGGTGGGCGTGTCGCGCGCACGGGCCGGGGTGTGCGCGTGAGCGGCTGACACGGACGATGCCATGTGATCGTCTTCGGCACCAGGGTGGCCCCGGTGTCAGGGGTTCCGTCGCTGCGGGGCCGGCATGGGTGAACGGGAGTTGAACGGGAGGTTCTGCGGGTCGGGCGGGTGGCAGGGTGTGCGCCATGGACGGTCGTGACCTGGTGCGTCGGGTGAGGTTGGTCGGTTCGGTGCGGGGGCTGCGCACGGTGCGTTCGGCGTGGCGGCGGCGGTCCGCGGACGCGGCGGCGCTGCCGGCGCGCGGGGTGGAGCGGGCCCGGGTGCCCGGTGCGCTGACGGGTGCGGAGCCGGGCCCGGGTGGGGGTGTGGTGCGGTTCGTCCGTTCGGAGCTGCGCATCCGTGTGTCGGTGGGCGGTGCGGTGTTCTGGGCGTGGGACGGGGCGGAGCCGCTGCCGTCGTACGCGGTGGCGGGAGAGGCGCCCGCGCCGGATCCGCGGGCGGTGCTGGAGCCGGACAAGGACGGCGGCTGGCAGGTGGTCTCGGAGCGGCTGACGGTGGTGGTGTCGCGGACCGGGGCGGTGGAGCTGCGGACGCCGGGCGGGTTGCTGCTGCGGCGTGAGCTGCCGCCGCGGTGGTGGGAGCCGGTGGGCGGGGGGCCGGTGCGGTGGGTGCAGCGCTCCGAGGTGCCGGCGGACGCGCGGTTCTTCGGGCTCGGCGGACGGGCGGGCGGGCCCCGGTTGCGGGACGGGGTGTACGGGCTGTGGAACACCGATCCGGGCGGACTTTTCGGTCCGGGGGACGATCCGCTGTATCTGACGATGCCGGTGCAGGTGGTGGTGTCGGACGCGGGGACGCATCTGGTGTTCCACGACAACAGCTGGGCGGGCCGGGTGGTGCTGCGGGAGGGCGAGGAGGGCGCCGGTTCGGGGCATGACCGGCCGGGCGCCTGCGAGGTGCGGATGGAGGGCGGGCCGCTGCGCTGCTGGGTGGTGGCGGGGACGCCGGCCCGGGTGCTCCAGGGCTGGACAGCGCTGACGGGTGCGCCGGCGCTGCCGCCGTCCTGGGCACTGGGGCCGCAGCATGCCCGGTGGGGGTTCGGCAGCGAGGTGGAGGTGCGGCGGGTGGTCGACGGGTACCGGGAGCGGGGGCTGCCGCTGTCGGTGCTGCATCTGGACATCGACCACTACGACGCGCACCGGGTGTTCACGGTGGACCGTGAGCGGTTCCCCGCGTTGCCCGCGCTGGCGAAGGAGCTGCGCGAGGACGGGGTGCGGCTGGTGTCGATCGTGGATCCGGCGGTGAAGGCGGAGCCGGGCGACGCGGTGTTCGACGCGGGGGCGGCGGTCGGGGAGCGGGGGGCGTACGTCCGGGACGCGCGGGGGCGGGTGGTGGTCGGGGAGGTGTGGCCGGGGGCCTCGGTCTATCCGGACTTCACCGATCCGCTTGTGCGGGATTGGTGGGGATCTCTGTACGAGGAACGGCTTGCGCAGGGCTTCTCGGGGGTCTGGCACGACATGAACGAGCCGGTGTCGTTCGCGGCGTTCGGGGATCCGTCGCTGCCGCGTTCGGCCCGGCATGTGCTGGAAGGCGCCGGTGGTGATCATCGGGAGGCACACAACGTGTACGCCCTGGCGATGGCGCGGGCGGGTTATGAAGGGCTGCTCCGGTTCCGTCCGGAGGAGCGGCCGTTCTTGTTCTCGCGGTCGGGGTGGGCGGGGATGCAGAGGTACGGGGGCACCTGGTCCGGTGATGTGTCGACGGGGTGGCCGGGGCTGCGGGCGTCGTTGTCGCTGGTGGTGGGGCTCGGTCTGTGCGGGGTGCCGTACTCGGGTCCGGATGTGGGCGGGTTCGACGGGTTCCCGTCGCCGGAGCTGTATCTGCGGTGGTTCCAGCTGGGGGCGTATCTGCCGTTGTTCCGGACCCATGCGGCGATCGGCGCGGGGCGGCGGGAGCCGTGGGAGTTCGGCCCGGAGGTGCTGGAGCACGCGCGGGCGGCGCTGGTGGAGCGGGAGCGGCTGCGCCCGTACTTCGTGACGCTGTCGCACCTGGCGCGGCTGACCGGTGCGCCCTATGTGCGGCCGATGTGGTGGGGCGCGCCGGGCGACCGGGCGCTGCGGGAGTGCGAGGACGCGTTCCTGCTGGGCGACGCGCTGCTGGTGGCTCCGGTGCTGGAGGCGGGGGCACGGCGGCGGGCGGTGCGGCTGCCCCGGGGGCGGTGGTACGACACGGCGACCGGGCGGGCGTACGAGGGTCCGGGCCAGGTCCTGCTCGACGCTCCGCTGTCGCGGGTGCCGGTGCTGGCGAGGGCGGGCGCGGTGATTCCGGTGCGGGGTGCGGACGGTGGCCCGGAGCTGGAGGTGTGGGCGCCCGTGCCGGGGGCGACCGGTGGCGGGCTGGTGGTGCGGGACCCGGGCGACGGGTGGGCGGAGGCGGAGGTCGAGCGGTATGTGACTCGGTGGGAGGGCGACCGCGTGGTGGTGGAGCGGGACGGCACGGAGGGCGGGGTCGACTGTCCGGTACGGGTGCGGGGGGTGCGGGGGCGGGGCTAGGTAGTGTCCGGTGCGCGCGGGCCCGGTGACCTCAGCCGTGGCGGCCCCGGCTGTGGCGGCCCCGGCCTGGCGGCCCCGGCTGTGGTGGCCTCAGCTGCGGCGGCCTGCGAACCAGGCGTCGGCCGCTTCCGTGTGCAGCGGGAAGGCCAGGGGGCGCGGGCCGTACAGGACGTCGTAGCCGGATGTCTCGTCGGTGGGGACCGAGGGCGGGAGGCTCGCGAGGGGGCGTGCCGGGAGAAGGCCGAAGACCAGGAGGTGGCCGGCGGTGTCGCTGAGGGTGTCGGCGAGGCGGACGTCCTCCGCGGCGGCCTCGATGCCGGTCTCCTCGCGCAGCTCGCGGACGACCGCCGCACGCCAGTCCTCGGCATGGTCGATGAACCCGCCGGGCAGGGCCGTACCGCCCTTCTGCGGCTCGATGGTGCGGGTGATGACGACGAGTCCGGTGGAGCGCGGTCCGGTGACGGGGAGCAGGGCCACCGCGACGGGGAGCGGGTTGCGGTAGGCGGTGGTTCCGCAGTGCCCGCAGGAGCGGGGCCAGGCGCCGGCGGACGGTAGCGCGGTGTACGGGGCTCCGCAGGTGCCGCAGTGGGAGTCCCGTACGTACCGGGACGGCTGCGGGGCGGCGGTCGGGGATGGGCTGCTGCCGGGTTCGGACACGGGCGGACTGTATCGAACCGTCCTTCCGGCTTTCCGGCGCTTTCGGGTTCTCGGCGCTTTCGGCTCTCCGGATGTCCCTGGTTTCCGGGGGCAGCCACGTCGTGTCCTTTCCCGGAGGCCACGAAGCTGATAGACGGTGTGCCCATGACAGGAATGCGTACCGCTCTGCGTGCTCTGGCCGCCACGGCCGCCGCCCTCCTCGCCGTCACCGCCCTCTCCCCCGCGGCACAGGCGCGCCCCGAACCGAAAGCTCCCGAGGAGTTCGTGGCGCTGCGCTCGGTGGACCCGACGATCATCCAGGAGATGCGTTACACCACGGCGCACACCTTCCTCGGCGAGCGGGTGGACGGATACCGGCAGCCGGTCTGCATCCTGACCCGGCCCGCCGCCCGTGCCCTGCACCTGGCGCAGCAGCGACTGTTGCGCCAGGGGTACTCCCTGAAGGTGTACGACTGCTACCGGCCGCAGCGGGCGGTGGACCACTTCGTGCGGTGGGCGAAGGACCTCGACGACCGGACCATGAAGGGAGAGTTCTATCCGCGGGTCGACAAGGACCGGCTGTTCAAGGACGGCTATATCGCGGAGAAGTCCGGGCACAGCCGGGGCAGTACGGTGGACCTGACCCTGGTCCGGCTCCCCGCCCTGCCGACCAGGCCGTACCGTCCGGGCGAGCGGCTGACCCCCTGCTTCGCACCGAAGGACGTGCGGTTCCCCGACAACTCGGTGGACATGGGCACGGGTTACGACTGCTTCGACACCCTGTCGCACACGGACGATCCCCGGATCCAGGGGGCTCAGCGCGCCAATCGGCAGTTCCTGAAGCGGACGTTGACCGAGGTGGGGTTCGCGAACCTGCCGGAGGAGTGGTGGCACTTCACGTTCAGGCCGGAGCCGTTCCCGGACACCTATTTCGACTTCCCGGTGCACCGCCGGTCGGTCGCCGGGCGCTGACCGAAAACAGTCCGCCCCGAGGAGCGGGGAACGGGCGACCGGGACCACCCCCGTGGGCTCCGGCCGCCCGTTCTTCATGTCGGACGCGAAAGGGGCGTGTTCGGTTGCCGATCGGGCGGCTACGGTGCCCGTATGTCACAGCAGACGTTCGATACGTACGAGGAATTCTGGCCGTACTACGTCGCGATGCACTCCCGTGCCGCCACCCGCTGGGTCCATCTCACCGGCACCCTGACCGGGCTCGCGATCTCCGCGTACGGGCTCGCGCGGGGCCGGAAACGCTATCTGGCGGCCCTGCCGCTGATCGGTTACGGCACGGCGTGGCCCGCGCACTTCCTGATCGAGAAGAACAACCCGGCCACGTTCGGACATCCCGTGTGGTCGCTGCGCGGTGACGTGCAGATGATCCGGACGATGCTCGCGGGCCGGGACGCGGAGCTGGCGGAGACCGCGGCGAAGTGGTTGGCGGAGCACGGCGAGGGCGGGAGCACCTGCGGCGGTGAGCACGGGCAGGGCGGGGCCGGGCGCGGCTGAGGCCCGGCGCGACCGGGGCCGGGCCCGGCCAGGACCGGCGGGCCGGACCCCTCGCCGGACAGGGGCGCCCGTGGCACACTTCTGACGTTACGTCAGATCCAGTGCCGGGAGGGGCTTTGTCGCGCACGCGCATACCCGTGGTGGCCGGTTGGTTCACCGAGGACGCCGCGGAGGAGGATTTCCGGCTGCTGGGCACCCGGTGCTCCGGCTGCCGGTCGGTGCACTTCCCCCGGGAGGACGGCCACTGCCGCAACCCGGGCTGCCCCGGGGGCGAGCTGGAGGAGGCTCCGCTGTCGAAGCGGGGCACGGTGTGGTCCTGCACCGACGGGCGCTACCGGCCCCCTCCCCCGTACGTCAGCGACCCCGAGGCGCCCTGGACTCCGTACACCCTGGTCGCCGTCGAGCTGGCCGCCGAGCGCATGGTGGTGCTGGGGCAGGCCGCCCCCGGGATGGGCGTGGCCGATCTCCCCGTCGGCTCGGTGGTGGAGGTCGTACCGGGCGTCCTGGACGAGGACCGGGTCACGGGAGTCGTCCACACGACCTGGCACTGGCGCCCCGTCGCGGCGGCGGGGGCCGGTTCATGACCGGCGGAAGGGCCGGCGACGTGGCCGTCCTGGGGGCCGGGATGCACCCGTGGGGCAAGTGGGGGCGCGGTTTCGTCACGTACGGGCGGATCGCCGCCCACGCCGCCCTCGCGGACGCGGACATCGGCTGGCCCGAGGTCCGGTCGGTGGTCGGCGCGCAGACGGTGCGCGGGGGCTATCCGGGGTACGTGGCGGGAGCTACGTTCGCCCGGGCGCTCGGGTGGCAGGGGGCGCGGGTGGCGTCCGTGTACGCGGCCTGCGCTTCCGGAGCGCAGGCGATCGACACGGCGCGGGCACAGATCCTGGCGGGTCTGGCGGACGTGGTGCTGGTGGTGGGGGCCGACGCGGCGCCCAAGGGGTTCTTCGCCCCGGCGGGCGGGGAGCGGCCCGACGACCCGGACTGGTTGCGCTTCCGGGTTCTCGGGGCGACGAATCCGGCGTACTTCGGGCTGTACGCCCGTCGCCGCATGGCGCTGTACGGGGACACGCCGGAGGACTTCGCGCTGGTCAAGGTGAAGAACGCGGCGGCAGGGGCGCTGAACGAGTACGCCCGCTACCGGGATCCGGTGACGGCCGAGGAGGTCGCCGCCTCCGCGATGGTCGCCGATCCGCTGCGGCTGCTGGACATCTGCGCCACGTCCGACGGAGCCGCCGCCCTGGTGCTGTCCAGCATGGAGTTCGCGCGGCGTCGCGGGGTGCGTGATCCGGTGCGGATCCGGGCCGTCTCCACCGTGACGCCGACGTTCCCGAGGACCGTCCTGGACCTGCCGGACATCGGCACGGACTCGGCGGTGGCCGTGGCCCCCTCCCCCGAGAGCTTCCGCGCCTCGATCGCACGGGCCGCGTACGAGGAGGCGGGGATCGGGCCGGAGGATCTCTCGCTGGCCGAGGTATACGACCTGTCCACGGCCCTGGAGCTGGAGTGGTACGAGGACATCGGGCTCTGCGGTCCCGGCGAGGGAGCGAAGCTGTTGCGGTCGGGGGCGACCGCGCTGGGCGGCCGGGTTCCGGTGAACGCGAGCGGCGGCCTCGCCTCGTTCGGCGAGGCGGTCCCCGCCCAGGCCATCGCGCAGGTCTGCGAGCTCACCCGACAGTTGCGCGGACGGGCCGGGGAGCGGCAGATACCGGGCGCACGGGTCGGCATCACGGCGAACCAGGGGTTGTTCGGGCACGGCTCGGCGGTGGTGGCGGTCCGCTGACGCGGCCGCCCCCACCAGGTTTTCCCTGCCCTCTACTTGACTGGGCGTCACCGCCGCAGAACACTCGGGGCCCGGTCCGCCGGACGACGTGCGGCCCGTACCCCTGTCGGCGGGGGTACGGGCCGCACGCGTGCCGGGGGGACCGCCCCCGGCTCAGGTGGCGACAGGTTCGCGGGCCCGTGCCGCGCGCTCCAGGGCGTGCTCCACGACAGCGACCAGGACGTCGCGGACGGAGGACCGGTCCCGCGCGTCGCAGACGAGCACCGGGACCTCGGGGTCGAGGTCGAGGGCTGCCTGTACGGTCTCCGCCGGGAACCGCTCGGCGCCCTCGAAGGTGTTGACCGCGACCGTGAACGGGATCCGCCGGCGCTCGAAGTAGTCGACCGCGGCGAAGCAGTCCTCAAGACGCCGGGTGTCGGCGAGGACGACCGCGCCCAGGGAGCCCTGGGCCAGTTCGTCCCACAGGAACCAGAAGCGGTCCTGGCCCGGCGTGCCGAACAGATAGAGGACCAGGTCCTCCCGCAGCGTGATCCGGCCGAAGTCCATCGCGACCGTGGTGGTGGTCTTGGACTCGACCCCCGCCACATCGTCCACCGGGCGGCCCGCCTCGCTGAGGCGTTCCTCGGTGCGCAGCGGCCTGATCTCGCTGACCGAGCCGACCGCGGTCGTCTTGCCGACGCCGAATCCTCCCGCCACCAGGATCTTCAGGGTGACGGGCTCGACGTGCCGCTGCTTCTCGCGCCTAGAGCGCCCGAAGGCCATTGATAACCTCGCGAAGAATGTTCACGTCCGGCAGCTCGGCCGGTGGAACGGGACGGGTGACGTGCACCAGCTCGTCCTCGACGAGGTCGCCGACCAGGACCCGTACCACCCCTACGGGAAGGTCGAGTTCGGCGGCGAGCTCGGCGATCGACTGGGGCATGTCGCTGCAGAGTTCGACGATCGCCACATGTTCGGGGGCGAGCGTCTGGTCCCGGCCGGGATCGTCGGCGGCCGGTTCCGGCACAACGAGCGCGATCAGGTCGAGGCGGTGACGGGAGGCGCTGCTGGTGCGCCCGCGGGTCATCGCGTACGGGCGGACCACCGGTCCCGCCTCCGCGTCGTACCACCGCGAGACCTGGGGGTCGACGGACCCGTCCGTGGATCCGGGACCGGTGCCCCGGGGGGAGTCGGCGCTCATGCCCGCCACCCTCACCCTCCGGCGGGCAGACCGGTCGTCCGTGGGGCGTTGGCCAGATGGACCCCCACGCGCTTGACCATCAGTGTCATCTCGTACGCGACCTGGCCCACGTCGGAGTCGGCGTCCGCCAGGACGGCGAGACAGCTCCCGTCGCCGGCCGCCGTGACGAAGAGGAAGGCCTCGTCCAGTTCGACGACGGTCTGGCGCACCCGGCCCGCGTCGAAGTGGTGGCCCACTCCCTTGGCGAGGCTGTGGAACCCGGAGGCGACGGCAGCGAGATGCTCGCTGTCCTCACGGGTCAGGTCGCCCGACGCCCCGGTGGCGAGTCCGTCGCTGGAGAGCACCAGCGCCTTGCGGATGCTGGCGACGCGCTGGACGAGTTCGTCGAGCAGCCAGTTCAGTTCGCCCGAGCCCTGGCGTGCGGGGTTGTGTGCTGCGGCGTTCGGTGCGGTCATCGACCGTCCCCTCCCGGAGTGGTTCCTGGTGCTGTGCCACCGGGGCCGCCGGTGTCTTCGGTGTTCTCGATGGATTCGGTGTTCGCGGTGGGATCGGTGTTCGCGGTGGATTCGGTGTTCGCGGTGGATTCGGCGGCGTTCTGCCGACGGCCGCGCTGCCAGCCCCGCTGGAGGGAGGCCATGCGGTCGCGTACCTCGTCGGCGTCGCGCTCGCCGTCGTCGAACGTGTCCACGGGCGCCCGCTGCGGGGTCCGGTCCGCGGATTCCTCACGGAGCTGGCGGGCGAGGCTGGCCTGCCGGACCCGCCGGGGCAGTCCGCCCACGGTGTCGGGCGCCGGGGTCCTGTCGGGCCGTGCCCCGGGGGCCGGGGACGGCTCTGCGACGCGCGGTGCTTCCGTGGCGCGGGATGCCTCCGCGGCACGGGACGGCTCCGCGGCACGGGGCGTCTCTTTCGCACGGGACGGCTCCGTCGCGTGGGACGTCTCTTTCGCGCGGTGCGCTTCTTTCGCGCGGTGCGTCTCTGGCGTGCGGTGCATGGCGGCTCGTACGGTCCAGGGCGCGTCGGTGGTCCGGGACCTGTCGGCAGCCCCGGGCTCCCGGTCGGCGGTGTACGGGACCGGGCCGGTGGCCTTCGCGGGGGTCTCGACCGGGTCGTCGCCCGGATCGTCGACCCGGCGGCCCCGGTCGGTGACCAGCGTCGGCGGGGTACGGCGCGGCAGCGGGACGGGGCCCGCGGGGCGCATCGGGCGCACCTCCGCCGTGGGCTCGTCGGCGTGGTCGCGGGCCTGCTGGTGCTGGTCCCGGTCGGTGGCCCGGCGCATGCCGCCGGGCTCGTCGCGGCGGGGCTCGCGGTCTCCCTCGCGGCGCACGTCCCGGGCGCGGAAGATACCGCCTCGCTCGCTCTCGGTGTCCTCCAGGTCGGACACGCCGTCCAGGACGGGGCCGAGGGCCGGGTCCAGTTCCGGATCCGGATCCGGCGAACGGCCCAGCGGGTCGCCGGTGAAGTCCAGCGGGCCGACCGGGGCCTCCAGCTCGACCGGCCCGTCCAGGACGCCCGGTGCGGTGAGCCCGGTGGGCACCGGAGACAGGGCCGGGGACCTGCCGTTGACGCGGCGCTCCGCGCCCGGGGCCGTGCTCTGCGCGCCCTGCGCCGCGTCGGACTTCCGGCCGCTGCCGATCGCCCGCTCGGCCCGGCGGTCGAGGCGGAACCCGGTGCCGTGGGTGTCGGGGGCGTCGGTGAGCAGCGCCGCGGGGATGAACACGACCGCGGTGGTGCCTCCGTACGGCGACTTCTGCAGGGAGACGCGGACGTTCTGCCGCTGGGCGAGCCGGCTGACGACGAACAGGCCCAGCCGGTCGGTGTCGGAGAGCTCGAAGTCGGGGGTCTCGGCGAGCCGCAGGTTGGCGTCGAGGAGGATCTCGGGGGCCATGCCGAGGCCCCGGTCGTGGATCTCGAGCGTGAACCCGTTGGAGACGCGTTCACCGTGCACCTGGACCGCGGTGTGCGGGGGTGAGAAGACGGTGGCGTTCTCCAGGAGTTCGGCGATCAGGTGGGTGAGGTCGGCCACTGCGGGGCCGCCCACGCCGATCCGGGCGAGGCGCCGGACCTCGATGCGTTCGTAGTCCTCGACCTCGGCGACGGCGGCCCGCACGACGTCCATCAGCTGGATGGGCTTGCGCCACTGACGGGAGGGGGCGGCGCCGGAGAGGATCACCAGGCCCTCGGCGTGGCGCCGCATGCGGGTGGTGAGGTGGTCGAGGCGGAACAGGTCGGCCAGTTCGTCGCCGTTCTCGGTGCGGCGCTCCATCGCGTCCAGCAGCGTGAGCTGGCGGTGCAGGAGGACCTGGTTGCGGCGGGCGAGGTTGACGAAGACCTCGGAGACGCCGCGCCGCATGTCCGCCTGCTTGACCGCGGCCTCGACGGCGGCCCGCTGAAGGGTGTTGAGCGCCTGTCCGACCTGGCCGATCTCGTCGGGCTCGTAACTGAGGTGCGGGGCCTCGGTCTCGACGTCCACCTGCTCGCCCGCGGCCAGCCTGCGCATGACGCTGGGCAGCCGGACGCCGGAGACCTCGTGGGCGTCCTTGCGCAGTCGGGAGAGGTCGCGGACGAGTTCACGGCCGATGCGTACGGAGACGAAGACCGAGACGATCAGGGCCAGGAAGCCGAGGACTCCGGCGATCCCGGCCTGGACGAGGACCCGGTAGGCGGCAGGTTCGGCGCGGTCCTGGAAACGGTTGCCCATCTCCGTGGCGTCGCCCGCCAGCCGGTCGAGGACGGTGACGGCCGATTCCTCCCAGCGGTCGGTGTCGACGGCGCCGGGGCGCTTCGTCGGACCGGCGGCGATCAGGGCGTCCTCGGCGGTGCGCAGCGGTTCGGTGTCGGGGCTGCCCCAGAACTGCTCGACGCGTCGGCGCTCCGCGGCGGGCAGGTTCTCCAGGCTGACCTCGTAGAGCAGCTCGCGCTGGGCCACGAGGCCGGATATCTGGCGCAGTTCGGAGGTGGTGAAGCGGCCCGCGATGAGGCCCGAGGCGATGAGGGCGTCCTCGCGGGAGAGCATCTCCCGGGCCCGGGAGACCCCGACCAGGGCCCGCATCTGCTTGTCCATCGACACGTTCTCCAGGGTGTGGAGTCCGGTGAGGAAGCGGTACGAGGGGTCGACGAGGCCGTTGTAGAAGTCCAGCGCCTTGGCCCGGCTGATGGTGCGCTTCTCGACCGATTCGCGCAGGGCGTCCAGTCCGTCGACGGCGCTGAGGATCGTGTCCAGGCGGCTTGCGTCGGAGGTGGTCAGCGCCTCCCGGACGCCCTGCTCCCGGGCGTTCTCCCGGACCTCGCCCACGATGCGGTCGGTGGCGGCGCGCTGGCCCATGAGGACGGGGAGCGCGTCGGAGGCCCGGGGATCGGCGAGGAAGACCAGCGTCTGCCGTCGCTCGTCCTGGACGGCTCGGACGGCGTCCTCCAGCGGGTGACCGACCTTCTCCACGATGGATCCGGCGCTCATCAGCTCGTCGGCCTGGCGGCCGGTGATGTAGGTCGCGAAGACCCAGAGGCCTGTGAGGGAGACGAGCGGCACCAGCAGCAACGCCACGATCTTCCTGCGGATGGACTTCCCGCGAAAGCGCATGGCCTCCCCCAGATCGGCCCCGCACCGCGGGGGTGGTCTTCTCCCGGTCGTCCCTCGGCCCTGCCCCCCGCCGCGCACCGTGCGTACACCGGCGCGCATCGGGCGGACGCGGGCGAGGTCCGTCCTGCGTCAATAAACGGCGCGAGCCTACTACTGACACAGAGACAACTCGAAGACACGTCCGGATGATTTTCAGCCGTCCACCCTGGACTTGATCATGAGTTGTCCCGGTATTCCCGGAGATGAAATTCGCGAAAGCGACAGAGGATACGGGCCGGACCTGTCGGCACCGGCACGCATCAGTTGGCTGGAATTCTTCGCTCCGTGCCCTTCTGTGCCCTGCGGGCGTTTTTCAGGGGAATCTTCGGGACGGGTGGTTCGTCCATATGTACGGGGTAGACGCACGGTGGGGTCGTGCGCGGCAGGGCGGACGTGTTCCGCCCGCGTAGAACCGGCGCAAGCCGGGCAGCCACCCTGAAGTCGGACAGTGGTGGGGAGTTGAAGGTCCTTGAGCACGCAGGAACGCGGGAGCGCCGGAGCACCGGCGGCCGCGAGAACAGAAGCCGCGGACGGGGCACGGGTGCCGCGGCAGTTGTGGGTGGAGGAGCCGGCGTCGAAGCGACGGATGCCCGACGCGGTGCGGACGGCCGCCGTGCGCGCCGTGCTCATCATGTCGCTGACGATCATCCAGGCGATGGTCGCCTTTCTGAGCACCTTGACCGGCTCCTGGCTGGCCTTCCCGATGGTGCTCAGCACTGTGGCCAGCACGGTGGTCGCCACCTGGTCGGTGCTCGACGTCTGGGTGACCCGGCAGGTATGGAACCAGCGCAACGGCGTGGTGTCGGTGCCGAGCAGTTCGGCCCGGCAGATACGTCGTGAGCGGCGGCGGTCCCGCCGGGCCGAACGAGCCGCCGAGCGGGACGGCACAAGCAGTGGCATAGACGGCCGCCGGAAGACCGGAGACCTCTCCCGAGCCTGATCCGCGGGCCTGAACGCGGACCTGAACGCGGACCGCCATCGCTGACCGCCATCGCTGACGGGACCGCTCCGCGGTTCGGCCACCGCTGCCGGGCGGCTCCGCCCGGCAGCGGTGGCGGTCCGCCGCTACGCGCCGGGCCGTGGTGCCGGGGTCCCGGCGGCCGCCTGTTCGTTCCTCTTGAACATGCGGGTCGCCGTGATCTCGCCGTGGACCGTCTCTCCGTCCGGGTCCTGCTGCGGCAGACCGGGACGCAGATGCTCCTCCACGCTGATGTACTTGAGCCCCGCCCTCAGGTCCGCGTCGTTGCGCAGCCGGATGACGAGGGGGAACTCGGCGAGTGCGGTCGTGTCGAACAGACCGGTCGTGTAGAGCAGTTGCACGCCCAGGGCGTCCGACACCGCCCGCTGGAGCTCCAGCAGGTACGTGGCGTTGGCGCGGCCGATCGGATTGTCGAGGAACAGGGTGCCCGCGTGCCGGTGGCGGTCACGGCCCCGGTCGTTGCTGCGCAGCGCCGCCATCGTGCAGTAGAGGGCGATGGCGGCGGTGAGCAACTGCCCGCCGGAGAAGACGTCGCCCATCTGCCCGACGGGGACGCGCTCGGCGCGCAGCACGGCGTCCGGCTTGAGGATCTCCACCGCGATGCCCTTGGGCCGCAGCGCCGCCTCGACGCCCCTCAGCAGCAGGGACATACCGTCCCGGCGCAGGTCGGAATTCTTCTTGAGGGCGGCGTGGGTGGCCTCGTCGACGACCTCGCCGAGGCGTTCGGTGAGGGTGGCCTGGTCGGGTTCCTCGAAGCGGATCCGGAGGAACTCCTGCCCCGACCACTCCCCCAGCCCTTCGGGGAGCTGGGAGAGCCGCTGGGCGGAGCGCAGGGTGGTGAGCGCGGAGTCGACCAGGCCGCGCAGCCGGTCGACGATCGAGTCGCGGTTGCGTTCCAGCTGGATCAGTTCGTCGGTGAGGACGCGGAGCCGGGGGGCGAAGGCGTCGGCCCACTTCTGGGCGTGCTCGGGCAGTGCGGAGGCGGGCAGCTCGCGGATCTGCTGGCGGGCCGGGGTGCGGACCTGTTCGTACCGGGTGGAGTTGGCGTGCCGGACGAGGACGTCGCTCGCTTCCCGGACGGCGCTCTCGGCCGCCGAGAGGTCGGTGTTGCAGCCACGCAGGGAGCGGCGGGACTCGGCGGCGGACTGCCGGGCCTCATCCAGGGTGCCGGGGTAGGGGTCGGGGTGCTCGGTCCCGTCCTCCGTGCCGTGGTC
The DNA here is from genome assembly GCF_044768525.1 of Streptomyces sp. NPDC091287. Taxonomy (NCBI): domain Bacteria; kingdom Bacillati; phylum Actinomycetota; class Actinomycetes; order Kitasatosporales; family Streptomycetaceae; genus Streptomyces; species Streptomyces sp. NPDC091287. The sequence goes on along the minus strand of NZ_JBIVUV010000023.1, from coordinate 157,522 downwards.
GCGCAGGAGGTCCCGCAGCAGGGCCGCGGTCTCGTCGAAGCCGCCGGCGGAGTCCTCGGCGGTGCGGTGGGCGTGCAGCAGCTCGCTGTGGGCGGCGCGGGCGGTGTCCAGGGCCCCGGTGGCGGCCGCGAGCTCGGCGGTGGCGGTACGCAGGAGGGCCTGGGCCCCCTCGGCGTCGGCCGGGACGAGGTCGTCCGGCAGTTCGGTGTGGTGCTGTCGCTCGTCGTCGGGGGCGAGCCGCTCGGCCTCGCCGCGCAGCCGTCCCAGATGCTCGCTGGCGGTGGAGGCGCGGGTCTCCAGGAGCTGGACGTGCGCCTCGGCGCGGGCGGCGGCGGCCTGGCGGGAGGGTCCGTCGGCTCCGTCGGTGCCCTCCAGGAGCTGGGCGGCGCGGGTGCGGACCTTGTTGGTGAGGCGGTCCAGCTCGGCGAGGGCGGCACTCTCGTCGCTCTCGGCGCGGGCCTGTTCGGCGCGGAGGTCGGCGCCGACGCCGACCTTCTCGTAGAGCTGGGACGCGGCCCGGTAGGCCTCGCGCAGGGTGGGCAGGGCGGTGCGGGCCGCGGTCCCGTCGGGCTCGGGGAGGACTTCGGGGACGCCGGCGATCTCGGCGCGCTCCGCCCGCAGGGCGCGGGCGGTGCGGCGGGCGTCGTCCCCGGCGCGCTGGGCGGCCCTGCGGTCCTCGTCGGCGGCGCGGGCGAGGTCGAGGCAGACGGCGGCACGGGCCTCGGACTCGGCGGCCTCGTCGACCAGTTCGCGCAGCCGGACCTGCCAGCCGGCCCGCTCCCGCAGCCGGTGGGCGAGTCCGGCCAGGGCGTCGGCGGCGCGGCGGGCCCGCTGGGCGGCTTCCTGGCGCTCGTCGCGGACCCGGGCGGTGTCGGCGGCGGCCTCGTCGGCCTCGGCTCGGGCGGTGCGGGCCTCGGCGAGGACGGCTTCGGCGCTCTCGGCCGCCGTACGGGCGGTGGCGGCGGCCTCGGCCAGTTCGGTGAGCATGCCGGGCGGGCAGTCGGCGCGCCAGGAGCCGATGCGGGCGGCGAGGGCGCGGTCCCCGGAGAGGCGGGCGGCGAGCGTCCTGATGTCCTCGTCGCGGGCGGCGGCGCGGCTGCGCAGCGCGTGGCGCTCCTCGTCGGCGGCGTGCTCGTCGTGCATGGCCGGGTTCGGCGGGACGAGGAAGACGCCGTCGTGCTGCGCGTCGGAGCCGGTGCCGGGGGCCGGGACGGGAGCGAGGAGGGCGGCGGCGGTGCCGACGGCCACGGCGGAGCGGGGCAGCAGGGCCGCGCCGCCGAGGACCTCGCGGGCGCGGGTGTGGGCGTCGGGGTCGGTGATGACGACGCCGTCGACGAGCTCCGGGCGGGCGGCGAGGACGGCGGCGTGGTCGGCCGGGTCGACGGCCTGTGCGAGATAGCGCCAGCCGGGCAGGGCGGGGATGCCGTGCTCGCCCAGATATTCGACGGTGGCCAGGACGTCGGGGCCGGGCGGCAGCAGCCCGCCCTCGCCGAGCGCGCCGAGGATGCGGGCGTCGTCGGCGGCGGCGGTGCGCAGGTCGAAGAGGCGGCGCTCGGCCGCGGCGACGGACTGGTCGAGGAGGTCGCGCAGCTCGTCGGCGCTGCGGTCGAACTCCTCGGCGGTCAGCGGCTGCTGGGCGGGGCCGGGCTGGTCGGCGAGGGCCACCGCGCGATCGGCGGCCGGTTCGGCGGAGGTGGCCGTGCCGTCGTCGGCCCCCGGGCCGGGGCGTGTCCCGGATCCCCGGTGCGGTCCGGACGGCTCGTCGGCTGCTTCCCTGCGGGGGTGCGGGACGGCGGTGCCGGACGGAAGGCCCAGCAGGTCGCCCAGGCGGGGGTCGGCGGCGATGGATTCGGCCGCGCGGAGCTCGTCCTCGTGACTCTGCTCGGCCGCCCTGGCCCCGTCGGCGGCGCGGGCGGCGGCCAGATCGGCGCGGCTCTCGGCGGCGGCCGCCTCGCGAGCGGTGTCGGCGGCGGCGCGCGCGGCTTCGCGGGCGGTGTCCCAGGCGGCGACGGCGGACTGTTCGGCGTCGCTGGCGGCGAGGGCCGCGCGGGCGGGGTCGGCGTCGGGCGCGGTGTCGTCGAGCCAGCCTGCCTTGACGGCTTCGGCGGTCTCCTGGCCCACTTCGGCGAGGCGCTGGCGCAGGTGTCCGGCCTCGCTGCGGGCGCGCTGGGCCTCGGTGGCGGCGACGGTGGCGTCGCGGTGGGCGCGTTCGCCGGTGGCCTGGAGGGTGTCGGAGCGCTCCTCCTCCTCGTTGGCGAGGCGCTCGCCCTCCTCGGCGGCCCGGTGCAGGGCGCGGACGAGGTCGGTGGCGGCGGCGGAGCGGGCGGCGAGGGCGGGGGCGGCGTCGCGTTCGGCTTCGCGGATGGCGACGGCGACCCTGGCGGAGCGGTCGGCGGCGGCCCGGTGGCGCAGGACGGCTTCGGCGGCCTGCCAGGCGGCGTGCAGGGTGCGGGCCTCGACCAGCTCCTTGCGGCCGGCGGCGGCGCTCTTCTCGGCGGCGGTCAGGGCCAGCGAGGCGTGCCGGTAGGCGAGTTCGGCGGCGATCAGGGAACGGCTGCCCCGGGTGGACTCGGCCTCGGTGACGGTGTGGGCGGCGGCGGTGACCCGTCCGGCCAGCTCGGCGGTGCGGCCGCGCTCCTCGGCGGCGCGGGCGGTCAGCCGACGGGCCAGGGTGCGGGTGCGGCGTTCGGCGCCGGCGTGGATGTCGCGGGCGCGGGCGCGGGTGTCGGTGGCCTCGACGATCCGGTTGAGGAGGTCGACGGAGCCCGCGGTGAAGTCGCGTTCGGCGGTCAGCTCGGCGCGGCGGCCCAGTTTGTTGCCGAAGCCGCTGACCAGGTCGGCGAGTCCGTCGGTGTCGCGGGTGTCGGTGACGGCACGGAGCAGGAGGTCGGTGAAGTCGGAGTCCTTCTTCACCGCGAAGAGCCCGGCGGCCTCGCCCTCGTCGGCGTTCATCTCGCGCTGGTAGCGGAAGAGTTCGGGGTCGAGGCCGAGGTCGCCGAGGTGTTCGTTCCAGCGGTCGTGGATCTCTTCCCAGTGGACGTCGAGGTGCGCGTAGAACTTGCCCGCGTCCATCAGCGCGTCGCGGAAGCCCTTCATGGTGCGCCGCCTGCCGCGTGCGCCGGAGACGCCTTCGGCGGGGCGGCCCACGGCGGAGGACTCGGCGACGGGCAGGCTGTCCAGGCTGAGCCCGGGGCCGGGCCGGAACGAATACCAGGCCTCGGCGAACTTGCGGGGGTCGTTGGAGACCTGACGGCCGCGCCACTCGCTGACCTTGCCGACGACGAGGCATTCACCGGTGAGGGTGTGCTGCCACTCCAGGGCGACGTGCCCGCAGTCGTCGGCGAGGAGGAACTTGCGCAGCACGCCGGAGCTGGCGCCGCCGAGCGTGTTGCGGTGGCCGGGGAGCATCACCGAGAAGATCAGCTTGAGCAGGACGGACTTGCCGCCGCCGTTCTCCAGGAAGAGGACGCCCGCGGGGGCGGGGCGGCGGGGCGGGCCGACCGGCTCGTCCTCGAAGAACTCCGCCTGGGCGGGGGCGGGGCTGGGAACGGGTGCGCCGACGCCGCGCAGGTCGAGGACGGTGTCGGCGTAGCGCGCACCGGCAGGCCCGATGGAGTAGAGGCGGACCCGGGACAACTCGTACATGGCGGCGGACTCTCGTCGTTCGGTGAGCGGGGGCGGAGCGGCAGGTGCGGGGCGTGCGGGCCGGTCGGGAACGGCCGGTCAGGTCAGGTCAGGTCAGGTCAGAAGGGAAGGTCAGGAGTGGAAGGGCAGGCCCGCGTCGGCGGCCAGCTCCATGCTGTCGGGGTCGGGCGGCGGCAGCAGGGTGGCGGAGCCGTCGGTGACGGGGACGACGCCGAGCTCCAGCAGTTCGGCCATGGCGGCGCTGCCCGCCAGGTCGCGGACCTGGAGCTGGTAGCGGGCGGTGGTGCGGTAGGCGCCGCCCGCGTCGTCGCCGGTGCGCTGGAGGAAGCCGGAGTCGGTGAGGAAGGCGACGGCCTTGCCGATGATGCCGGTGGTGGATCCGGCGAGTCGGCGGGCGTCCTTCGTCGCGCCGGTGGAGCTGCGGCGGGCGTAGATCCGCCAGCCGGCTTCGAGTCCGGGGGCGTCGCTGGCCGGGTCGGTGTTGTCGCCCTGTTCCTCGGCGCGCTCCTCCAGCCGTCGGCAGGCCTGGCGTACGAAGGCGTCCACGCCGTTGACCGTGATGCGGCCGATGTACGCGTCGTCGGCGAGGTCCTCGGGGCGGGGGAAGGCCAGGGCGGCGACGGCGAGGTGGGCGAGGCCGTGCAGGAAGCGGTCGGCGGCGTCGGACGATGCGCGGCGGGCGTAGTCGCCCATGCGGACGGCGAAGACGGAGTCCTCACCCGCGGTCACGGCCATCCCGGCGCGCGGGGAGACCTCCAGGACGATGAGGCCGAGGCCGGTGGCGACGGCGTCGGCGAGCCGGGCGAAGGCGCTCTCCTCGCGGTAGCGCCGCAGCAGGTCGGCGTATTCGACGTCGCGGGCGGGCAGCAGCTTGGGCTGGAGCCCGAAGGAGACCAGGCGGGCGGCGTCGGCGGCGTCGGCCGGGGTGACGGGAGCCTGGCCCGCGGGCTCGGCGGCGCCCCGGTGTGCGGAGTCGCCGGCGTGCGGGGTGGCGGCGGGCCCGGCGTACGCGGAGGGCTCGATCCACGCGTCGGGGTGCTCGGCGTCGTGGTCGCTCACGGCTGGGACTCCTCGGTACGGAAAACGTGTGGGTGCGGAAGGAGGGCGGGCCCGGTCACGGCGGAGGGCGCGGGACTGTTCACGACGGACGCGGCGGGGCTGTTCACTACGCAGGCCGCGGGGCTGTTCACGAGGGAGGCCGCGGGGCCGGCCACGAGGGAGGCCGCAGGGCCGGTCATGAGGCCTCCTTGCGGTCGGCGGCCATGCCGACGGCGTCCAGCAGGGCGGTGCCCACGATCAGGTCGGCGCCGCCGAACTCCGGGTCGTCCAGCTGCGCCCCGTCGTCCACGGCGAACAGCAGGCGTCGTTCGCCCTGGCGGTAGGCGGTGCCGACCGGCGGGCTGGCGGCGTGGACGGCGAGCAGGGCGACCAGGTACGGCAGGTCGGTGTCTCCGGTGCCGCGGGCTTCGGCGAGCAGTCCGGAGAGCCGGCGCGGGGCGTCGTGCTCCAGGTCGAGCAGGGTCATGGCGCGGGCGAGCTGCTCCTCGCTGAACCGGCTGTCGTCGGGGGTGGCGATGAGGTCCGGCTCGGGCATCTCCGCGCCCAGGTGCTCGCGCTCCAGCGGTGGGGTGAGCAGCAGGTCGACCAGGTCCCCGACCCGTACGGAGGTGGGGGTGCGCAGTCCGGTGCCGTGGGCGAAGAACGCGTCGGTGGCGCGGGTGGACTGTTCGACGGGGAGAGGGAGGAGCGGGGCGAGGAGCTGCCCGTACAGATCGAGGCCCGCGTGGGCGGCGGGCGCGGCGAACGCCTGCCGGTCCTGCTCCGCGCGGAAGAGGGGGCCCGCCTCCAGGAGCCGGGACTGGAGCTGGGTGTGGCGGCGGATGCAGTCCTTGACGATGTCGACCAGCTCGGCGGCCCGGCGCTTGTGCTCGGGCTCCTCGGCCTCGTCGCGTGCCTTGCGGATGTTGGTGAGGATCGCGTTCTCGTGACGGTAGCGGTCGGCCACGTGGTCCAGGGCCTCGGCGATCATGTCCGGGACGGTGTGGAGCCAGTCGACGGCGCGGACGTTGCGCCGGGTGGCCTCCAGGGTCCGGCGCAGGGTCTCGGCGTACTGCACGGTGCGGTAGCGGGCCTGTTCGGCGGCGAGCTGGGCGTCGGCGAGGCGGCCCCGGCTGATGAGGACCTCCAGCTTCACCTCGGCGGCGATCTGGGCGCTGGTGACATCGGTGTCCAGTGCGCCGACCAGGACGTTGACCGCTTCGTCGGTGGCGCGGAGGTAGACCATGCCGCCGTAGCCCGGGACCTCTTCGATGAGCTTGAAGTCGTAGTCCCGGCGGACGTAGACCCCGTCGGGGCCGAAGGTGCCGTAGACCGCGCGGAAGCCGCGGTCGACACTGCCGACGTTGATCAGGTTCTCCAGGACCCAGCGGGCGACCCGCTCGTGCTCGGCGACCGGGCGGTCGGGGGCTTGGGCGCCGACCCGGGGCAGCAGTCTGGCCACTATCTGGTCGTGGTCGGCCCCGGTGTCGAAGTCCATGTTGAGCGTGACGTGGTCGATCGCGGCGAGGGCGACCTCCGCCATGGCGTACACCGTGTACTCGCCGGCCAGATTCGCCTTGCGGACGTCGAGGTCGTGCAGCGGCGCCGTGCACGCGAGCGCGCGCAGCCGCCGCGAGAGCCCCTCGTCGGCGGCGGGGCCCGGGGCAGGCCGCGGCCCCGCGCTGAGCTGCGGCGAGGCGGTGTCCGGGTAGGCAGGCGAAGTCACGTGGGACAGATTAGGTCCTCGCACCGACAACGGTCGAAACGGCGTTTATGCGACCGGTCCCGTGCGAGCGTCCAAGTCTGCGTGGCTTCCGTAGCCGCCGCCGCCCGGTGTGCGCACCACGAGCACGTCTCCGGCGTCCAGTTCGGCGGTGTCGCAGCCCTCCAGCGGTACCACCACCTCGCCTCCGGCCCGCTCGATGTGCTGCTCCCCGAGCGCCCCCGGCTCGCCGCCGTCCGCTCCGTACGGCGGGACGCGGCGGTGTCCGGAGAGCAGCGCGACCGTGACCGGTTCCAGGAAGCGGATACGGCGCTCGACGCCGTCGCCGCCGTGCCACCGCCCCGCTCCCCCGCTGCCGTCCCGCACGGCGAAGCCCTCCAGCAGGGCGGGCAGCCGCCACTCCAGGATCTCGGGGTCGGTGAGCCGGGAGTTGGTCATATGGGTCTGTACGGCGTCGGCTCCGTCGAAGCCGTCCCCCGCTCCGGATCCGCTGGCGATCGTCTCGTAGTACTGGACGTGGTCGTTGCCGAAGGTGAGGTTGTTCATGGTGCCGGAGCCCTCGGCCTGGCCGCCGATCGCCCCGTACAGGGCTCCGGTGACCGCCTGGGAGGTCTCCACGTTGCCCGCCACGGTCGCCGCCGGGTAGGCGGGGTCGAGCATGGATCCGGGCGGGATCGTCACCTCCAGGGGTTTGAGGCAGCCGCTGTTGAGCGGGATGTCCTCCCCGACGAGAGTGCGGAAGACGTAGAGGACCGCGGCCATGACGACGGACCGGGGCGCGTTGGCGTTGCCGGGCTGCTGGGGCGAGGTCCCGGTGAAGTCGAGGTGGGCGCCCCGGGTGTCCCGGTCCACGGTCAGCCGTACCTGGACGATGGCCCCGCTGTCGGTCTCGTAGCGGCAGTGCCCGTCGTGCAGTCCGGCGACGATGCGGCGTACGGACTCCTCGGCGTTGTCCTGGACGTGGCCCATGTAGGCGTCCACGACGTCGGCGCCGAACTGGTCGGTCATGCGCCGCAGTTCGGCGATGCCCTTCTCGTTGGCGGCGATCTGGGCGCGCAGGTCGGCGAGGTTGGTGTCCGGGTCGCGGGAGGGGTACGGGGCGGAGGTGAGCAGGGCGCGGGTCTCGTCCTCGCGCAGCCGGCCGTCGCGGACGAGCGGCCAGTTGTCGAAGAGGACTCCCTCCTCGTGGATGGTCCGGCTGAAGGCGGGCATGGAGCCGGGGGTGATGCCGCCGATCTCGGCGTGGTGCCCGCGCGAGGCCACCAGGAAGCGCAGGCGGTCCGGCTCTCCTGCTCCGCCCTCGTCGAACACGGGGGTCACCACGGTGACATCGGGCAGGTGGGTGCCGCCGTGGTACGGGTCGTTGACGGCGTACACGTCGCCGGGGCGCAGTCTCCCCTCGTTGCGCCGCAGGACCTCCTTGATCGACTCGCCCATCGAGCCGAGGTGCACCGGGATGTGCGGGGCGTTGGCGATCAGGTTGCCCTCGGCGTCGAACAGGGCGCAGGAGAAGTCGAGGCGCTCCTTGATGTTGACCGAGTGGGCGGTGTTCTCCAGGCGGACGCCCATCTGCTCGGCGATCGACATGAAGAGGTTGTTGAAGACCTCCAGCATCACCGGGTCCACCCGGGTGCCGACGGCAGTGCGTTCGGGGCGGGGGCTGCGGCGCGTGAGGACGAGATGTCCGGTGGGGGCCGCTTCGGCGCGCCAGCCGGGGTCGACGACGGTGGTGGCGTCGTCCTCGGCGACGACGGCGGGCCCGGTGACGGTGTCGGCGGGGCGCAGGTCCGTCCGGCGGTACAGCGGGGCCTGCTGCCATCGCCCCTCGGCGTACAGCTCCACGGTGTCGGCCGGGCGCGGCGGGGTGTCGCGGTGGCCGTCGCGCGGACCGGAGCCGGCGGCGGGTGCGGCATCACCGGTCGCTCCGGTGGCTCCGGTGGCTCCGGTGGCTCCGGTGGCTCCGGTGGCTTCCACCGTGACCGTCTCGACGACGACGGGCTTGTCCATCGCGAAGCCGAACCGGGCCCGGTGGGCGGCGGCGAACGTCTCGGCCATGACGGTCTCCGTGTCCAGGTCCACCGGCAGCGCCGCGTCCGTCCCGGCGTACCGCAGCAGGACGCGGGCCTGTGTGGTGATAGCGGAGTCCGGCGTTCCGTCGGCGCGCAGGGCTTCGCGGGTACGGTCGGCCAGCTCCGCGCAGAGCCTCTCCACACGCTCCCGGGCGGCCTCGTCGAGCTCCTCCTCCACCGACTGCTCGCGCATCGCGGTGGCGTCGGCCAGGCCGATGCCGTACGCGGAGAGCACCCCGGCGAGCGGGGGGACGAGGACCGTGTCGATGCCCAGGGCGTCGGCGACCGCGCAGACGTGCTGGCCGCCCGCACCGCCGAAGCCGGTCAGGGCGTAGCGGGTGACGTCGTGGCCGCGCTGCACGGAGATCTTCTTGACGGCGTTGGCCATGTTGAGCACGGCGATCTCCAGGAAGCCCGCCGCCACTTCCGCCTTGTCCGGCCGTCGCCCGGTGGCGCGCCCCACCTCGTGGGCGAGGGCCGCGAACCGCGTCCGCACCAGGTCGGCGTCGAGCGGGAGGTCGCCGCCCTCGCCGAAGACCGCCGGGAAGTGGCCGGGCTGGACGCGGCCGAGCATCACGTTGGCGTCGGTGACGGTGAGAGGGCCGCCCCGGCGGTAGCAGGCGGGCCCGGGGTCGGCGCCCGCCGAGTCGGGGCCGACGCGGTAGCGGCTGCCATCGAAGTGCAGGACGGAACCGCCGCCGGCCGCGACGGTGTGGATGCTCATCATCGGGGCGCGCATCCGGACCCCGGCGACCTCGGTGCCCAGCTCCCGTTCGAACGCGCCGGCGTAGTGGGAGACGTCGGTGGAGGTGCCGCCCATGTCGAACCCGATGACGCGGTCGTATCCGGCCTGCCGCGACGTGCGGACCATGCCGACGACGCCGCCGGCCGGGCCGGAGAGGACGGCGTCCTTGCCGCGGAACCGGGCGGCTTCGCGCAGGCCGCCGTTGGACTGGAGGAACATCAGCCGGATCCCGTCGAGGCGGGCGGCGACCTCGTCGACGTACCGGCGCAGGACGGGTGAGAGGTAGGCGTCGACGACCGTGGTGTCGCCGCGGGGGACGAGCCTGATCAGCGGACTGACCTCGTGGGAGCTGCTGACCTGGGTGAAGCCCGCCTCACGGGCCGCTTCGGCGACGGCCCGTTCGTGGGCGGGGTGGCGGTAGCCGTGCATCAGGACGACGGCGGCGCTGCGCAGACCGTCGGCGTGGGCGGCGCGCAACTGTTCGCGTACGGGGCCGAGTTCGAGGGGGCGTACGGTGCGGCCGTGGGCGTCGAGGCGTTCGGGGACCTCGATCACGCGCTCGTGGACGGCCTCGGGCAGGACGATGTGCCGGTCGAAGAGGCGGGGCCGGTTCTGGTAGGCGATCCGCAGTGCGTCCCGGAAGCCCTCGGTGATCAGCAGCACGGTCGGCTCGCCCCGCCGTTCCAGCAGGGCGTTGGTGGCGACGGTGGTGCCCATCCGGACGGCGGCGACCCGGTCGGCGGGCACCGGTTCGCCGGGGTCCAGGCCGAGGAGCAGCCGGATTCCGGCGACGGCCGCGTCGTCGTAGCGATCGGGGTCGTGGGAGAGGAGCTTGCGGGTGATCAGGCGGCCGTCCGGGCGGCGGCCGACCACATCGGTGAAGGTGCCGCCCCGGTCGATCCAGAACTCCCAGCGTCCGGTCATGGCGCCATTCTGTGCCCGCGCCCCCGGGCTCGCAGGCCCGAAGCATCCGCAGGGTGGTACGCAGGGGCGCAGCGTCCTCAGGGGGCTCAGTCCTGGAAGAGCCCCCTGGGGGTCAGTCCTGGAAGAGCGCTGCCAGCCGGGGCAGCCGGCGGCGGTTCGCGGCGGCGTCCTCGGCGTCCCAGCTCTCGCCCGCCGGGTCCGCCGGGCGTATGCGGTCGCGCAGCGCCGCTTCGACGGCGGCGTCGAGGGAGGCGGTCTCGCCCCGGAGGCGGCGGTAGGCCTCGGCGATCGGGGCGTTCAGGGACTCGTATCCGATCCAGCCGCGCTCTCCCCGGCTCATCCGGATCACCACCGGCAGTCCGGCCAGCGCGTCCGGATCGGCCACCGCCCGGCTGAAGGTCTCCCGGCCGAGCAGGGCGAGCCCGTCGCGGAAGTCCATGAAGCCGTCGTCGCCGCAGCCGCCCTCGATGAGGTAGGCCGCGTTCCACAGGGGCCACCGGTAGGCGGACCGGGTCACGTCCACCGCGGTGACGGCGAAGGCGGCGATCCGCTCCGGCTCCAGGGCCGCGAGCACGTCGGTCAGGGCTCCGGGCAAGGGGTCGTCGGGCGGATCCCGGTCGTCCGCCCGGTCCCCGGCCGCTTCGCGAGCCCGTTCGACGAGCCCCCACCACTCGTTGATGTCCATGGGGAGAAGCCTAGGAGGAGGGTCTGACAACGCCCCCTCCTCCTGGGCTGCCGGGTCCTCCTCGGCTGCCTGGTCCTCCCGGACTCCCGCGGTCAGAGAGCCGGCGCGTCCGGCCCGATCCGGCTCCGTACCGCCGTCTGGACCTCGGCCTCCTCGGCCGGGTCGGCGGCGAGGCGGCGCAGGCGTTCGGCGACGCGGACGTCTCCGGTCTCGGCGTGCAGGGCGGCCACCTCGCGGGTGGTCTCCTCGCAGTCCCAGAGGCACTCCACCGCGAACCCGGTCGCGAAGGACGGGTCGGTGGCGGCCAGCGCGCGGGCGGCCCTGCCCCGTAGGTGCGAGGAGGACGTCTCGCGGTAGACGTGGCGCAGCACGGGCGCGGCGCAGGCGATGCCGAGGCGGCCCGCTCCGTCGACCAGGGTCCACAGCCGGGGGGCGTCGGGGCCGTCGCCGCGTACGGCCTCCCGCAGCGCGCCGAGGACTTGGGGAGCGTCCTGGGCGGTGCCTCGGCAGGCGAGCACTCCGGCGGCCGAAGCCCCGAGGGCGTCGGGGCGGTGGGCCCAGCGCCGGGCCCGTTCCACGGCGTCGTCGCAGGTCATCCGCTCGAAGGCGGCGATGGCCGTGTCGGCGACGGTGCGGGCGGGGCTGACGGCGGCGGCCTCGATGAGGTCGAGGACGGCGGGGTCGCCCGCCTCCGCGAGGTAGTGCAGAGCGGCGCAGCGAGCGCCTTCGGGGCCGCTGCGGGCGGCCTCGACGATCAGGGGCAGGTCGTCGGGTCCGGCGACGGCGGAGAGGCAGCGGGCCGCGGGGACGTGCAGTTCGCTGCCGCGTTCCAGGGCCTGCTGCGCCCAGTCGAAGACGGCCTGGACGCTCCAGCCGGGGCGGGGACCCCCGGGGCGCATCTGGCGTTGCCATCGGTCGAACGATCCCTGTTCGCCGGCGGCCCTGACCCGGGCGCCGACCGCCGCGCGCGGGTCGTCGGCCCACAGCCGCCAGGGGCGCGGCTCGAAGGAGTCCCGTACGGCGGCGGCGAGGTCGGCCGAGCCCTGATCGGTGGCCGGGAAGCGGGCGAGGACGGGCAGCGCGAGGGAGCGCAGGCCGGCGTCGTCGTCGCGCAGGGCGAGTTCGTCCAGGGCCCAGGCCCAGTTGGCGCCGGTCGCCGCGTAGCGGCGGAGCAGGGCCAGGGCGTCGTCGCGCCCGTAGGAGGCGAGGTGGCCGAGGACGGACAGCGCCAGACCGGTCCGGGAGTCGTCGGTATCGAGGTGGTCGTCGGGATCGGCGAGGTGTCGCTCGATCTCCTCGATACCGCCGTCGAGGTCGAGGTAGAGGCGCGCGTAGTAGAGGGAGCGGTTCTCCACCTGCCAGTCGTGACGGGGGTCGCTCACGACGCAGTGGTTGAGAGCCGCGAGGGCCTCGGGGCGCGGTGCGGCGAGCGCGTGGAGCGTGCCGTCGCCGCGGCCCCTCTGCAACAGGCCGAGCAGGGTGCCGCTCGGCGCTATGAACGGATCGAACATGGGAGAAAGCCTCACATCAAGCTGTCGACGCAACCGGGACTGTGCAGTGCCCCGTGCCTCTCGGCACGCGGGAGTGTCCGGGGGGACACCGTTACGCCGCGCAGTGACATGATCGGCCGACCGCCGTCTTTCGCCTGGTGTAGAGCATCTTCCTCTGCCTCTCGTCGGTGGCCCTGAGCGGGCCCGCGACGTCATGATGACCCAGCCATTTCGCCACCGCGACCACATTTACGACGGACCGGTCAGCGGAGCCCACGGCGGACGCGCGATGGGGCGCGCCCGCCGGTGTCTCACCGGGCACCGAAGCGTTCCAGCAGGTCGGTCTTGCCGAACATCCGCGCTGTGTCCAGCGCGGACGGCGTTCCGGCGGCCGGGTCGGCGCCGGCGGCGAGCAGCGCGTCGACGACGGCGTCCTCGCCCTTGAAGACGGCTCCGGCCAGCGGGGTCTGGCCCCGGTCGTTGGCCCGGTCCGGGTCGGCCTCACGGGCGACGAGGGCGGCGACCGTCCCGGGGTGACCGTGGTAGGCGGCGAGCATGAGCAGCGTGTCGCCCCGGTCGTTGGTGAGGTTGGCGGGGACTCCGGCCTCGACGTACGCGGTGAGCGCCTCGGTGTCGCCGGCACGGGCCAGGTCGAAGACCTTGGTCGCCAGCTCGACCACCTCGGGATCAGGGGTTTCGCTCATCGGACGGACCGCCTTCCTTGACTGCTGCCACGGCTGTCATCGCCGCGGTTGACCTGGTGGGGAGTACGGCACGGGACCGTACGAGTGAATCGACAGGGTACTGCTCCCGGGCCGACATGACCCGGCCCGGATACGGCAAGGGATCACCGCGGCTGATCCTGCCCGGCACGGACGAGGTGATGCCGCTCCCCGGGGGCCCACTTCTGTGAGCCAGTCAAGTGAAAGCGCAGGATATTCACTCGATTGCACCTTTTGTCGTATAGATACTTCTTGTGATCCTGGAAGGACTCATGGTGACTGTCCCCTTCAACCAGGAGAGAACCGCTCATGATCCTTTCCATCTCGGGCGTGGTACTGCTCGCCATCGTCGTCTTCCTGTTCTTCAAGAAGGACGGGCTCAAGGCATCCCACGCCATCGTCTGCGCCCTGTTCGGCTTCTACCTGGCCGGCACCGCCATCGCACCGAGCATCACGGCGGGCGGGGCGAGCCTCGCCGGCCTGCTGGGCGGGATCAAGTTCTGACGCTCCGCAACCGCTCCCACCCCTACAGGAGACCGACGTGGCACGGCGACCACTCCCCCGCATTCTGAGCAGCGGCAGCGCTTCGATCACGCGCAGCAGAGAGATCGCGCGCACGGCCGCCGACAGTGCCACCGATGTCCTCCATCCGCTGATCACCGTGGTCCGCGGAGTACGGCTGCTGGCCGTGTCCGGCCGGCGGAAATGGGTCGCGACGCCCAAGGAGCGGCGTGGTCCCAAGCTGCTCCTCGGCGCGGCCTGCGTGCTGGTGGTGGCGCTCGTCCCCTACGGGCCGATCCTGGCCCTCGTCACGGTGATGGGCGCTGCCGCGTGGAAGGGGCGGGAGCGGACCCCGGTGAGAACCGGGCCCGACGACGCGGAGACCGCGCGTCTGCGGTCGCTGTACGAGGCGCTCGTGCCGTACTTCTCGACGCCCGACGATCCCGATCCGCTGTTCGCCCACGGCGGCGACTGGGGAAAGGCCTTCGACGGGTACGCCTTCGACGTCGACGGGCGGCTCACCCGTCTGCGGGTCTCCTACCCCGCGTTCTTCACGGACGGCGAGCCGGCCGCCCGCTCCCGGATCGAGCAGTTGCTCCACACCAAGTCCGGCCGGGGTCGCGAGTACCACTTCGGCTGGGACGAGGAGGCCAACCGTCTCTTCATGACCGTGCTGGACGCGCTCCCCACGACGATCGCCGCCCAGCGCTTCGTCACCGCCCCCGGCGAGACGGTGCTCGGCTTCACCGACCCGGACGCCGTCTCGCGCACCGTCCCCGTGCGCGACGGCGACATGACGGTGGACGCATCGCCCGTGGTCTGGCGGACCGGCGGCCGCTCCACCGAACCGCACCTGCTGGCAGTCGGACAGCCCGGCGGCGGCACCACCACCCTGGTCCGCTCGATCGCCCTCCAGGCCCTCCGGGACGGCGACGTCATCATCGTCGACGGCAGCGGCACCGGGGAGTACGGCGCCCTCGCCGGGCGCGGCGGCGTCCTCGCCGTGGAGTCCGGCCTCGGTGGGGCGCTGGCCACCCTGGAGTGGGCGGCACACGAGACGGAGCGCCGGCTGATCGCCGCCAACCGGGCCCGGCAGAGCGGCCACCCCGTGCCGGACGACATCCGGCGCCCGCTGTGGATCCTGCTGGACCGCCCCGGCGCCCTGGGGCATCTCGCGGCGGCCGACGGCAGGCCCGACCCGCTGGAGCTGCTCCGGATCCCGCTGCGGCACGGCCGGGCCGCCCAGGTCACCGTCGTACTGGCCGAGCAGTTCGACGCGCTGGACACCCTCACCGAGACCGTACGGACCTACACCCGCGCCCGCGCGGTCCTCGGACCGGCCTCCCGCGAGCAGATCGAGGCCGTCCTCGGCGCCGAACCGCACACCACGCCGCCGCCCGAGGTCCCCGCGGGGCGCGGTTACGTCCGCCTCGGCGCGGGCCAGGTCCTGCGGTTCCAGGTGCCCGCCACCCCGGACCCGTACGACGACGCCACGAGCGACGCGCACCGGCAGGCGGTGCTCGACCTGCTGCCCGACCGGCACCCCCCGATGGAGGCGGCTCCGGCGAGGGAGCCCGCCGACGAGGGGCCCGCGACGGAGCAGGTCCCCGTGGCGGTGGAAGCGGCGGCCCGTCCGGTCGAGGCCGTTCCGGTGGAGGCGATGGTCGCCGAGGCCAGGCCGTCCGAGCCGCTGGCGCAGCCGGCGGGCGCCGAGAGCTGAACGGGGAGCACCGCCGCGCCACCGCGGGCGGGAAGCGGACCATCGACGGTCGGCCTCCCGCCCGCAGGCGTCTCCGCGAGGCCCGGAAGCGCTCAGGCCACGAAGCTGCGCGGGGCGTCGGCCCCCACGCCCGCCCCGGAGCGCACCAGGTCCACCGCAGCGGCCAGCCGTACGGCCGCCTCGTCCGCGACGGGCCCGCTGACCGTGAACGGCAGCCGTACGTATCCCTCGAAGGCCCCGTCGACCCCGAAGCGGGGACCCGACGGCACCCGGACGCCGACCCGTTCGCCGGCCACGGCCAGCCGCGATCCGGAGAGGCCCCCGGTGCGCACCCACAGCGTCAGACCGCCGCGCGGCACGGCGAACTCCCAGTCCGGCAGCTCCCGGCGCACCGCCGCGACCAGGGCGTCCCGGTTCTCCCGCGCCTGGCTCCGCCGGACCTCGACGGCCTGTTCCCAGCCGCCCGTGCCCATGAGCCAGTTGATGGCGAGCTGTTCCAGGACGGGGGTGCCCATGTCGGCGTAGGCGCGGGCGGCGACCAGGCTGCGGATGACGTCGGGGGCCGCGCGCACCCAGCCGATGCGCATGCCGGCCCAGAAGGCCTTGCTGGCCGAGCCGACGGTCAGGACCGTGCTGCCCGCCGGGTCGAAGGCGCAGACGCGGCGCGGCATGTCGATGTCGGCGTCCAGGCGCAGTTCGTTCATGGTCTCGTCGACGACCAGGACCGTTCCGGCGGACCGGGCCGCGTCCACCAGGTCCCGGCGCTGCTGCTCGTCGGCGAGCGCGCCGGTGGGGTTGTGGAAGTCGGCCACCACATAGGCGAGCCGGGGGGCGGCGTCCCGCAGCACCTGGCGCCAGCGGTTCATGTCCCAGCCGCCGAGCCCCTCCTCCATCGCGACCGGGACGAGGCGGGCGCCCGTCTCGCGCATCAGCTGGAGGATGTTGGCGTAACTGGGGGACTCGACCGCGATCCGTTCGCCGCGGCCCGCGAAGAGGTGACAGATCGCGTCGATGGCGCCCATCGCGCCGGTGGTGACCATGATCTGTTCGGGCATGGTCGGGATGCCGACCGCGGTGTAGCGGTCGGCGATCATCTGCCGCAGGGCGGGCAGTCCAGCCGGGTAGTCGCCGTGCGTGTGGGCGTACGGCGGCAGCTCCTCCAGTGCCCCCTGGACGGCGCGGGTCAGCCAGGGCTCGGGCGCGGGCAGGGCCGCACAGCCCAGGTCGATCATCGAGCCGAGCGACTCCGGCGGCAGTGGTTCGAGGCCGCGGGCGGGCAGCGGGTTGCCGGCCGGGACGGCGGTCCAGCTGCCGGCGCCGCGCCGGGACTCCAGGAAGCCCTCGGCGCGCAGCGCCTCGTAGGCCGCCGCGACGGTCGTACGGCTGACGGCCAGGGCGAGGGCCAGTTCGCGTTCGGCGGGGAGGCGGGCGGCGACGGGGACCCGGCCCTCCAGGACGAGCAGCCGCACCCCGTCGGCGAGCGCACGGTAGGCGGGCGGCTTGCGGCCGCCGGGTCCGGTGGGCCGGGCCTGTTGCGACCGGAGCTGTCGGGCGAGCTGCGCCGCCCCCACCGTCGATGTCCACTGCGCCATCGAAATCAGTCCACCTTCCTCGGATTGGCCATAGTTGGTGACCGATCCCCTGCCACAGAGTGGCACGAAGCAGTCCACTACCACTACAGCAGGGGGCACAACGTGGCCAGGACCACCGGCCGGAGCACCACTCATCTCACCCGGCGGCTGGTCCAGCTGTACGTCGGCCTGACGCTGTACGGGGCGAGCTCCGCGCTCCTGGTGCGGGCCGAACTGGGCCTGGAGCCGTGGGGTGTGCTGCATCAGGGCCTCGCGGAGCTGACCGGGATATCGATCGGCATGGTGTCGATCGTCATCGGCGCGGTGGTGCTGCTGCTGTGGATCCCGCTGCGCCAGCAGCCGGGGCTCGGCACGGTCTCGAACGTCTTCGTGGTCGGGCTGGCGATGGACGGGACGCTCGCCGTGGTCGGCGACGTGGACGGGCTCGGGTTCCGCGTTCCCGTGATGGCCCTGGGGATCGTGCTCAACGGGGTGGCGACCGGTCTCTACATCGCGGCCCGGTTCGGGCCGGGGCCTCGCGACGGGCTGATGACCGGGCTGAACCGGGTCACCGGGCGTTCCATCCGGCTGGTCCGCACGGCGATCGAGGTGGCGGTCGTGGTGACCGGGTTCCTGCTGGGCGGCTCGCTGGGGGCTGGCACGGTGCTGTACGCGCTGGCCATCGGCCCGCTGGCCCAGTTCTTCCTGCGGATGTTCGCGCTCCCCGAGTCCGCCGGACCGGGTGTCACCGTCGCCTCGGGCGAGCCGTCCACCACCGCGCCGCCCGCCGGTTCGGGCCCCGTTGCCGACCCGGCGTCCGGGCAGGCCATACTGCCGCAGTGAATCCGAGCCACCCCTATCTGGACCACCCGGCGCCGATCGCCTTCGCCCATCGCGGCGGGGCGGCGGACGGCGTGGAGAACACCGCGACCGCTTTCCGCCGGGCGTCCGAGGCGGGCTACCGCTACTTCGAGACCGATGTGCACACCACGGCGGACGGCCGTCTCGTCGCCTTCCACGACGCGACGCTGGACCGGGTCACCGATGCCCGGGGCCGGATCTCCGCACTGCCCTGGAGCGAGGTGCGCCGGGCCCGGGTCGGGGGCGGCGAACCGCTCCCGCTCTTCGAGGAGCTGCTGGAGGAGTTCCCCCGGGCCCGCTGGAACGTGGACCTGAAGGCGGAATCGGCGCTGGAGCCGCTGCTCGGCCTGATCCGTCGCACCGACGCCTGGGACCGGATCTGCGTCGGCTCGTTCTCGGAGGCACGGGTAGCCCGCGCCCACCGCCTGGCGGGCCCCCGCCTGGCCACGTCGTACGGGGTGCGCGGCGTCCTGGGGCTGCGCCTGCGTTCGTACGGCATCCGGGCGGCGCTGCGCGCGGGCGCGGTCTGCGCCCAGGTCCCGGAGCGGCAGGGCGGCATCCCGGTGGTGGACGCCCGCTTCGTCCGCACGGCGCACGCGCTCGGGCTCCAGGTGCACGTCTGGACGGTGAACGAGCCGGAGCGGATGGCGGCGCTCCTGGACCTCGGCGTGGATGGCATCATGACCGATCACATCGAGACGCTGCGTACGGTGCTGAGCGAGCGGGGGGCATGGTCCTGACGCCCGGTCCGTCCACGTCCACAGGGGACGACCGAGGGGGCGCGGCTTGAGCACCGGGACCACAGGGAAGGCCGATCCGGCCGGGCAGCCACCGGACGACGGGGCGGCGGCCGCCCGCAGACGCGAGCAGCACGGCTGGTACTTCTACGACTTCGCGTGCTCCGTCTACTCCACCAGCGTGCTGACCGTCTTCCTCGGTCCGTATCTGACGTCGATCGCCAAGGCGGCGGCTGATCCCGACGGTTTCGTGCACCCGCTGGGCATACCCGTGCGCGCGGGTTCGCTGTTCGCGTACTCCGTCTCGGCGTCCATCGTGGTGGCCGTCGTGCTGATGCCGATCGTGGGCGCGGCGGCGGACCGTACCGGGCGCAAGAAGCCGCTGCTGGCGGCGGCGGCCTACACGGGGGCCGCGGCGACGGCGGGGATGTTCTTCCTGGACGGCCACCGCTATCTGCTGGGCGCGTTCCTGCTGATCGTGGCGAACGCCTCCATCTCCGTGTCGTCGGTCCTGTACAACGCCTACCTGCCGCAGATCGCCGAGCCGGAGGAGCGCGACGCGGTCTCCTCGCGCGGCTGGGCCTTCGGCTACACCTCGGGCGCCATCGTCCTGGTCCTCAACCTGATCCTGTACACCGGCCACGAGTCCTTCGGGCTCTCGGAGTCCGACGCGGTGCGGATCTGCCTCGCCTCGGCCGGTCTGTGGTGGGGCGCGTTCACCCTCGTACCGCTGCGCCGGCTGCGCGACCGCCGGATCCCGCCGGGCGGCGAGGGAGCGGTCGGATCCGGGTGGCAGCAGCTGAGAGCGACCCTGCGCGACATGCGGCGCCACCCGCTGACGCTCTCCTTCCTGCTCGCCTACCTCGTCTACAACGACGGGATCCAGACGGTGATCTCGCAGGCCTCGCTGTACGGATCCGAGGAGCTGGGCCTGGATCAGACGACGCTGATCGTCGCCGTGCTGCTGGTGCAGATCCTGGCGGTGGCGGGGGCGCTCGGCATGGGGCGGCTCGCCCGGACGCACGGCGCGAAGCGCACCATTCTGGGATCGCTGGTGATCTGGACCCTCATCCTGATCTCCGCCTATCTGCTGCCCGCCGACGCTCCGGCGTTCTTCTTCGTTCTGGCGGCGGCGATCGGCCTGGTGCTGGGCGGCAGCCAGGCCCTGTCACGGTCGCTGTTCTCGCACCTGGTGCCGCGCGGCAAGGAGGCGGAGTACTTCTCCGCGTACGAGTTGAGCGACCGCGGACTGAGCTGGCTGGGGCCCCTGGTGTTCGGTCTGGCGTACCAGCTGACCGGCAGCTATCGCGACGCGATCATCTCGCTGATCGTGTTCTTCGCGCTCGGCGCGGTGCTGCTCGCGCGGGTCCCGGTGAGGCGTGCGGTGGAGGCCGCGGGCAACCCCGTACCGGAACGGATTTAGACGTTGAAGTCAAAGGGCGGTAGTATACGTCTTTGGCCTGCCCGGGAGGACCGTTACTGCCAGTGGAAGCGGCTCAACCGTTGAGTGACAACTTCCACCAGAGGTGACAAACCGGGCATGCGCGGGTACTCAACCCAGATAAAGCAGCGGCACGACGGGCGACGCATGACCGGCAACGGGAATCTTTACCGCCGACCGGACGTTGACCGGATGACGACGACAGCGACATTTTGTCCTGTGGGCGACAAGCCCGGGAGGCACGATTCATGAGTGAGCGAGCTCTCCGCGGCACGCGACTTGTGGTTACCAGCTACGAGACGGACCGCGGCATCGATCTGGCCCCGCGCCAGGCGGTGGAGTACGCATGCCAGAACGGACATCGATTTGAGATGCCGTTCTCGGTAGAAGCAGAGATTCCGCCGGAGTGGGAGTGCAAGGCGTGCGGCGCCCAGGCACTCCTGGTGGACGGGGATGGCCCCGAAGAGAAGAAGGGCAAGCCGGCGCGCACGCACTGGGACATGCTCATGGAGCGGCGCACCCGCGAGGAGCTGGAGGAGGTGCTGGCCGAGAGGCTGGCGGTTCTGCGCTCCGGAGCCATGAACATCGCCGTGCACCCGCGGGACAGCAGGAAGTCTGCCTGACCGCGTAATACCGCACAGCAGCACAGCGCCAAGAGCCGCGGGCCGTGACACGGAACATGTGTCACGGCCCGCGGCTCTTCGGTATGCCCCGAGGCATGGTCCCGATGCCCGATGGCATGGCTCCCTGGTGCGCCGGGAGCCTCCCGTCAGGGCGTGAGGGGCGGGCGGGGGCTCCGGTGGTCGTCGTCGGGCCCGGAGGGCGCCTGGGTGCCGTCCTCGCGGATGACCTCGCCCTGGACGACCTTTCCGTCCGGCCGGCCCATCCTGGTCTGCTGGAAGGCGTCCGAGAGGCCCCCGGGCGTCGCGGCCCGCATACGGCGCTCCAGAGAGCGCTCCGCGTACCGGCTGAGCATGGTGCGCACCGGCGGCACCAGCAGGATCAGCCCGGCCGCGTCCGAGATCGGACCGGGGATCAGGAGCAGCAGCCCGCCCAGCATCAGCAGCCCGTTGCCCCGGGAGCCCTTGCCGCCCGCGGGGGCGGCCGGCGGCGTGGCCGGAGCGCCGGGCTGCCCCGGCATCTGCTGGAGGGTCTCGGTCAGGTTCTTGAAGGCGCGTCGGCCCGCGCTCTTGATGACCACGGCGCCGAGCGCGGCCCCGGCCACCAGGATCAGCAGGACGACGAGGCCGCCGGCGGCCGAGGCGACCAGGGTCAGGAGCCAGATCTCCAGGACCAGCCAGGCGGCCAGGGCCGGCGGCAGGAATCTACGGGCGCGCGAGCGCCGGGGACGGGTCGGGGGCGGAGTGCCGGTCGTCATGTCCCCAGTGTGCCTGTACGGGCGTGCAAGCGGCGTAAGGGGGTGATCATGAAGCCGGTCGGAGACGCCCTCGTTCGCCGGGCCGGAGCTTCGGCGCTCGCCGGTCCGGGGCCTCAGAGGGTCTTGCGGCCCAGGACCTTGTTCGCGCGGGAGGTGATGCCCCAGCCGGTGACCCGCCACAGCGCCTCGACGAGGATGTCCCGGCTCATCTTGGAGTCGCCGATCTCCCGGTCGACGAAGGTGATGGGGACCTCGACCACGTGATAGCCCGCCTCGACCGCGCGGCGGGCGAGATCCACCTGGAAGCAGTAGCCCTGCGAGGCGACCTCGTCCAGCCCGAGGCCGTCGAGCGTCCCGGTGCGGAAGGCCCGGTAGCCGCCGGTGACGTCCCGGACGGAGAGACCGAGGGCGAGCCGGGAGTAGAGGCTGCCGCCGCGCGAGATCACCTCACGGCTCTTGGGCCAGTTGACCACGCGGCCGCCCGGCACCCAGCGGGATCCGAGGACCAGGTCGGCGCCCTTCAGCGCGGTGAGCAGCCGGGGCAGCTCCTCGGGCTGGTGGGAGCCGTCCGCGTCCATCTCGACGAGCACGCCGTAGCCGTGCTCGGAGCCCCAGGCGAAGCCCGCGAGGTAGGCGGCGCCGAGCCCTTCCTTGCCCTTGCGGTGCAGGACGTGGACCTGGCCGTCGGCCGCGGCGATCTCGTCGGCCGCCTTGCCGGTGCCGTCGGGGCTGTTGTCATCGGCCACCAGGATGTCGGCATCCGGGACGGCGGTACGCACCCGGTCGACGATCGGCCCGATGTTCTCGACCTCGTTGTAGGTCGGAATGATCACCAGAACCTTGCCGAGCGGGCCGAACTGCCTCTGACCGCCGTCGTTCACTACTGCCCCTTAGAGTCCGTACACAGGGGGACACCATATCCAGCGCACCGCCGTCGGGCGCCGACGCGGTCGCGCGGGCGCGCGGCGCGGCGCGGACAGACCCGTGGAACTGCGGACAGAACACGGGCCCGGGACACGGCGACCCCCTCCAGGAGAAGACGCGGGAGACCACGTGGAGAGGGCATGGAGAAGGCGTCGGAACTTCGGATCGGGGCCCGGCGCCCTTCGGGCCGACCTGGGACCCGCTGGCTGCGGGTCGACCGAAAGCCGTTGTCTACTGAACGTCCGGGCCCCACCCGGGTCCCACCCTCCGTCCGGCTGGAACCTTCCCTCGCCCCCGAGGCGCGGGCGCTGAACCTGGCTGTCGGCGGTGGTGGGCCGGTGCGGCACACCACCTCATGACCCAGCGGCGTTCGACGACTGCGTGGAGGTTCAACCGGGCGGACGTCCTGTGGTGGACCCGGCCGAACCTACCGGCCCGTGGGCGCTTTCTGTCAACACCCGTGCGACCTGCGACTTTTTCCGAAATAGCCTGGTCAGTGCGGAAGGGGCGCAGGTCGCGGACCAGCGATCGGGCCATCGATCGGCGGTACGAAATGTCCCGACGTCACTCGTTCGGTCGCACGTAGACAGTTTGTCCGAAGACCACGGTCCGCAGGCAGACGGGAAGGTCGACCCCGGGGGTGAGATCCGGCAGGCCGGGCGTGCCGGACCGGGGGTCGGTGGACCATCGGGCGACCCGGTGGTCGGGGGCCTGGACCAGGAGTTCGGCGGTGCGCCAGACGGCGTAGTCGGCCGGGGCGCCGGGCACCAGGAGGCCCGCGTCGTCGCGGCCGACGGCCCGCCAGCCGCCGCGGGTGTGGGCGGTGAACCCGGCGCGGACCGAGATGCGGTGCTCCGGGGTGCGGTGGTGGGCGGCGGCCCGCACGGTGCCCCAGGGGTCGAGCGGGGTGACCGGGCTGTCGGAGCCGAAGGCCAGCGGCACTCCGGCCCGCAGCAGCGCCGCGTACGGGTTGAGGGTGGCGGCCCGCTCCGTGCCGAGGCGCTCGGCGTACATCCCCTCCGGGCCGCCCCAGGCGGCGTCGAAGGCGGGCTGGACGGAGGCGGTGAGGCCCAGTTCCGCGAAGGCGGCGATCGTCTCGGGGGTGAGCATCTCGGCGTGTTCGACGCGGTGACGGGCGGCCCGGATCCGGTCGAGGCCGAGCGTCCCCGCGGCGGCCCGGATCCCGTCCACCACGGCGGTGACCGCGGCGTCGCCGATGGCGTGGAAGCCCGCCTGGAGGCCCGCCTCGGTGCAGGCGGTGACATGGGCGGCGATCCGGGCGGCGTCCAGGTGGGCGGTGCCGGTGTGCGGGTCGTCCGCGTAGGGCCGGTGCAGGCAGGCGGTGTGCGAGCCGAGGGAACCGTCGACGAACAGGTCGCCGGCCGCGCCGATCGCGCCCAGCTCGCGGATGCGCCGGGCGTCCTTCTCGTCGGCGATCTCCTCGGCCCAGAGGCCGAGGACGCGGGGTCCGGGCCGCTCGGCGGCCAGGGCGAGCAGCGAGGTGAAGTCCTCCTCGTCGGAGATCTCCGGCCCTCCGCACTCGTGCACGCTGCCGATGCCGAGGGAGGCGGCGTGGTCGAGGGCGGCGCGCTGCGCGGCTCCCCGCTGGGCGGCCGGGAGCGCGCTGTGGGCGGCGGCCCGTACCGCGTGGTGGGCGTCGCCGGTGAGCGGCGCGTCGGGGTGGTAGCCGGTCATCGCGGTGACGCCGGGGACGAGGTCGAGCAGGGCCGTCGTGACGACCGCGGAGTGCACGTCGATCCGGGGCAGGTACAGGGCCCGGCCGCCGGCCGCCTCGTCGAGCTCGGCGCGTGAGGGGTGACGCCGCTCGGGCCAGCGGGCGGCGTCCCAGCCGTGTCCGAGCAGAACGTCCCCGGCAGGGCGCCCGTTCGCGAACGCACGGACGAGGCCGAGGGCCTCGGACAGGGTGCGGGCGCCGGAGAGGTCGAGCCCCGTCAGGGCCAGGCCGGTGGCGGTGGTGTGCACATGGGCGTCGGTGAACGCCGGGGTGACCAGGGCGCCTTCGAGGTCGACCACCTCGTCCACGCCGCCGGCGAAGGCGTCGGCAGCTCCCTCGGACCCCACCCAGGCGACATGCCCGCGTTCGACGACCATCGCGGTGGCGAACGGATCGGCGGGGCTGTGGACGTCTCCGCCGCGCAACAGCACGGTGCGGTGTTCGGGGGCGCTCTGGGGGGCGGTGCTCTGGCTCATGGGACCAGTCTCGCGCCTGTCGGCCGCCGACCGGTCCCCGGCCCCCTCCGCGGCGGGCGGCCCGCCGCTCAGATACGCGGGGGCCGGGCCTCGTACGGGGTGGACAGGACGACGGTGGTCCGGGTGGACACGCCGGCGAGCGTGCGGATCCGGGTGAGCAGGTGCTCCAGCTCCAGCGGGGTCGCCACGCGCACCTTGAGGATGTAGTTCTCGTCCCCGGCGACGCTGTGGCAGGCCTCCAGTTCGGGCACTCCGGCGAGCCGTTCGGCGATGTCGTCGGGTGCGCTCGGGTCGAACGGTTTCACCGAGATGAACGCGGTGAGGGGCAGCCCGACGGCCTCGGGGTCGACGACCGCGGCATAGCCGCGGATCACCCCGCGCTGCTCCAGTCGGCGGACGCGCTGATGAACCGCCGAAGTGGACAGGCCCGTGGCCTTGCCCAGGTCGGTGTAGCTCATCCGCCCGTCCTTGACGAGCGACTCAACGATCTGACGGTCCAGCTCCTCCATGTGGATCAACCTATGGCCCCGGGCGCCGCTCGGCACAGTCGCGCGGGTCACGGTTCGGCACCTGCGGGCCGCATGTGACGAATGCCACATGCTCGCGGGTCGGTAGCGGGCCGCCTCGTGGTTATCGGGGATGCGCGGCGGGAAGTGCTTGCTGTGGTCGAGGCCGTGGCGCCTTGTCGGCCCACCCGAGGGGGGAATTTCCATGCAGAGCCTGAAGCTCACCGAACGTACCGAACCGGAGCCTGTTGATCCGGACGACGACGGTAGCGCCGACGCGTACGACATGTTCGAGATGGTCCGGGTGATCTGCCCGGACTGCGCCCAGCCCATCGCGCTGCTGGCCGACGAGGACGTCCTGCCGGAGCACGCCCGGTGCCCCACGCCGTGGAACCCCTTCGTCCTCACCGTCTGCGCCGGAACCGGCCGCGGCGTGGGCGACGCCCGGCCCGCGGACGAGACGCTGGAACTCCAGGAGCAGGAGGCGGGGCTGCTGTTGACGCTCCCCCAGGGACTCGACTGGCGGATGCAGCCCTTCTCGCACGCCGCGGGGCCCGGCTCCCGTCCGCTGCGCGTGCCGAGGATGCGGCGCGAGGCCGCCTGACCCGTACGCCGTACGCCCTGCCCAGCACCACGGCGGCCCGGCCGCCGTGGTGCACGAGGCACCGCACCCGGTCGCCGGCGACCGGGTGCGGGCACCCGCGAACGAGCGCTCGAATCGGCGTGGCAGTGACCCCGTCCCGCCCCGCCGCGTTGGCCCCGTATGACCACGCTGCATTCAACAGTCGGTTCGGGTCGCCGCCGTCTCGCCGCGCCCGCCCCCGAAGAATCGGTTCCGCAGCCGGGAACGCCCACGCAGCCGCTGCCCCGTTCCACGGGGACCTCACCCATGGGCGCCCCCGTGGACCCGCCGATCTACAGCGCGCTGCTCAGGCAGTGGGAGAGCGACGGCCGCACCCTGCCGGGCCGCCGCGACCCGGAGTGGCGCCAGGCCGCGGCACTGCCCCCGTGGCCCGAGGCGCCGCTGCGGTTCAGCGCGTCTCGGGACCCGCGAGGTGGCGCGCGATGACCATGCGCTGGATCTGATTGGTGCCCTCCACGATCTGGAGCACCTTCGCCTCGCGCATCAGCCGTTCGACCGGGAAGTCGAGCGTGTAGCCGTAGCCGCCGAGCACCTGGACGGCGTCGGTGGTCACCCGCATGGCCGCGTCCGTGCAGAACAGCTTCGCCATGGCGGCCTGCCGGGAGAAGGGCTCCCCCGCGTCCCGCAGCCGCGCCGCCTCCAGGTACAGCGCCCGGCCGGCCTCGATCTGGGTGGCCATGTCGGCGAGCATGAACCGCAGCCCCTGGAAGTCCGCGATGGGGCGGCCGAACTGCCGCCGGTCCGTGGCGTACCGGACGGCCTCGTCCAGGGCGGCCTGAGCGACCCCGACGGCACAGGCGGCGATGCCGAGGCGTCCGGAGTCGAGCGCGGACAGGGCGATGGCGAAGCCCTGGCCCTCCTCGCCGATGCGCCGGTCGTCGCCGACCCGTACGCCGTCGAAGTGGAGCTGGACCGTGGGCGAGCCCTTCATCCCCATCTTCTTCTCGGGGAGAGCGGCGTTCAGCCCCTCGGCGTCGCCGGGGACGAGGAAGGCCGTGATGCCGCGGGGGCCCTCGACGCCGGTGCGGGCGAGCACGGTGTAGAAGTCCGCGACGCCACCGTGGGTGATCCAGGCCTTGGTCCCGGTGATGACCCAATCGTCCCCGTCCCGCACGGCCTTGGTGCGCAGGGAGGCGGCGTCGGAGCCGGAGGCGGGTTCGGAGAGGCAGTAGGCGCCCAGCAGGCCGCCGGAGAGCATCGCCGTCAGATGCGCGGCGCGCTGCTCGCCGGTGCCGTATCCGGCCAGGGCGTGGCAGGCGAGGGAGTGGACGCTGACGCCGAGACCGACGGTGAGCCGGGCGGCGGCCAGCTCTTCCAGGACCTGGAGGTAGACCTCGTAGGGCTGGTCACCGCCGCCGTGGGCGGAGTCGTACGGGAGTCCCAGGAGTCCGGCCTTGGACAGGAGGGTGAAGGCCTCGCGGGGGAAGACGCCCGCTTCCTCCTCCTCGGCCGCCCGGGGAGCGATCTCCTTCGACACGATGTCGCGGACGAGCGCGACGAGCTGCCGGGACTCCTCGGTGGGCAGACGGCGTTCCACCGGCTGCGGGGCACGGTCGGACATGACGGCGCTCTCCTCCCTGTCGGGCGTTGCGGCGGTCACGCGCTCGGGGTGGGAGAGGCGCCGCCGGGTGATCTCCCGGAAGTGACCCGGGAAAAGCAGACTGCCCAGCCGATCCTGCCTTCCCGGGTCACGGGTGGCGCGGTGATCGGCTGTGGCGGGTCGAGTATGCCCGATCGAATGCCTCCCGTCACGGGGGCAACCGCGCAGGCCGGACGGCCCGGGACGGCCGCGAACCACCGGTGAATTGGTCCGAACCATTGACCCAACTGGTCTAGTCCTTCTACGGTTCCACCGAACGCCTATCGCGTCCATGTCAAGCCGGGCGCTCCCGCCCGCAGTTCCACCCGCACCCCCCACGCACCAGCCCTCCCCCACGAGGAGCCACGATGCTCAAGCCGCACCGCCCCCGCGCCCGTCTCCGGGCGTTCGCCGCGGCCGCCTGTACGGCGGCCCTCGGCGCCACCCTGCTCGGCGTCGCGGGAACGTCCCCGGCCGGCGCCGCCCCCGCCGCGGCCGAGGCCGCCCCCACGGCGGCGGGAGACAAGGTGATCGGATACTTCACCAACTGGGGTACGTACGACCGCAATTACCACGTCAAGAACATCGAGACGTCGGGATCCGCGGACAAGCTCACCCACATCAACTACGCCTTCGGCAATGTGACCGGCGGCAAGTGCACGATCGGCGACTCGTACGCCGACTACGAGAAGGCCTACACCGCCGACCAGTCGGTCGACGGGGTCGCCGACACCTGGGACCAGCCGCTGCGCGGCAACTTCAACCAGCTGCGCAAGCTGAAGAAGCTCCACCCCGACCTCAAGATCCTCTGGTCGTTCGGCGGCTGGACCTGGTCCGGCGGCTTCGGCCAGGCGGCGCAGAACCCGGCCGCGTTCGCGAAGTCCTGCCACGACCTGGTCGAGGACCCCCGCTGGGCCGATGTCTTCGACGGCATCGACATCGACTGGGAGTACCCCAACGCCTGCGGTCTCACCTGTGACACCAGCGGCCGCGACGCGTACGGCAATCTGCTGGGCGAGCTGCGCAAGTCCTTCGGGACCGACCTGGTCACTTCGGCGATCACGGCGGACGGCTCCGACGGCGGCAAGATCGACGCGGTCGACTACGCGGGGGCGGCGAAGCACCTCGACTGGTACCTGCCGATGACGTACGACTTCTTCGGAGCCTGGGAGGCGAAGGGGCCGACGGCACCGCACTCCCCGCTGACCTCCTACCCGGGCATCCCGACGGAGGGCTTCAACTCCGACGCCGCGATCTCCAAGCTGAAGGCCCTCGGCATCCCGCCGGAGAAGCTGCTGCTGGGCATCGGCTTCTACGGCCGCGGCTGGACGGGCGTCACCCAGTCCGAGCCGGGCGGCAGCGCGACCGGTGCGGCGGCGGGTACGTACGAAGCGGGCATCGAGGACTACAGGGTCCTCAAGAACAGCTGCCCCGCCACGGGCAAGGTGGCCGGTACGGCGTACGCGCACTGCGGCAGCAACTGGTGGAGCTACGACACCCCGGAGACCATCGGCACCAAGATGGACTACAAGAACGAACAGGGCCTGGGAGGCACGTTCTTCTGGGAGCTGAGCGGTGACACCGGGAACGGCGAGCTGATCAAGGCGATCCGCTAGCGTTCACGGGATCGACGGACGGAACGGGCGGGGCGCCGGGTGGCGCCCCGCCCTTTCGCGCGCCCCGCCGGCACGCACGACCGGAGGCGGGCCGTCACAGCAGGCCGAGCTGGGTGACGAGCATCGCGAACACGACCACGAAGGCCCAGCCGGCGATGTGCTCCATCAGCTTCGAGCCGTCCTCGGGGCCGCCGGTGCGCGCGCGGCGGGCGTGGTGGGCGTTTCCTACGGCGGTGGTCGCGGTCATGGCGTCTCGCTCTTCGTACGGTTTCGGCTGGGTCCCCCGTGACCCGACCAGAGTGCCAGCACCCCGGGCCGCGGAAAACGAGATCCCGGTCACGGCCCGAGGCGGACCAGGCATCCGCGGGCGTCCCGCTCCGCAGGCACGGCAGGGAAATCGGGCCGGGACGGGCCACGCGGGCGGGAGCGCGCAGTGGGGCACGCCACACCGGCCCCGCATCCCGGTGGCCCGACGGACCACCGGGAGCCGTCCTTCACTTGCGGCCGACGCCCGCGTACATCGCGACGTCGGGCGCCGGGGTCGCGGCCCGCCACGCGGAGCACGACACGACCCCGGGCTCCAGCAGCTCCAGGCCCTCGAAGTAGCGCGTCACAGCGGCCGGGGTCCGCTGCGTGAGCTTCGGTGTCCCGTGCTCGTTCCAGAACGCCACCGCCTCGTCGACGTCCCGCATGTCGGGGTGCGTGACCGTGTGGGACAGGACGAGGTAGCTGCCGGGGGCGAGCGCGTCCAGGAGCCGGCGGACGATTCCGTAGGACTCCTCGTCGTCCTCGATGAAGATGACGACCCCGAGCAGCATCAGCGCCACCGGCTGCGAGAAGTCGAGTGTCTTCGCCGCGGCCGCCAGGATCGCGTCGACGTCCCGCAGATCGGCGTCCAGGTAGTCGATACGTCCCTCGGGCGTCCCGACCAGCAGGGCCTGGGCGTGCGCCAGCACGAGCGGGTCGTTGTCCACGTACACGACGCGGGCGCCCGGGGTCACGCGCTGGGCGACCTCATGGGTGTTGTCGGCGCTGGGCAGCCCCGTTCCGATGTCCAGGAACTGCGTGATGCCCTCCTGCTCGGCCAGGTGGCGCACCGCCCGCCCCAGGAACAGGCGGTCCGCCTTCGCGTACTCACCGATCCCGGGGTGCAGCTCCCGGATCTCGTCACCGGCCTGGCGATCGACGGGGTAGTTGTCCTTGCCGCCGGTCCAGTAGTTCCATATCCGGGCCGTGTGCGGGCGGGATGTGTCGATGCGCGAGTTGATGTCGGTCACCTGTTCAACATAGCGCGGCCCTCCGGCAACTCCTGTGCGCCTACGTCACTTTGGCCCCGGCGTCGGCTCACCGGCCTGAACCGTGCGGGGAGTTCCCGCACGGTTCAGGCCGCACCTGCTCACAACAGGCCGAGCGCCCTCAGCGCGCGCCACTGCCCCGGTGTCGTCCGGGTCGGCCAGTAGACGTAACCCACCCCGCCCGTGCCGCTTCTGACCTTGCCGCCCGCGTCGTAGCGCTTGGTCCGCAGCCAGATGTTCTCGAATTCCCGCCGCCGGTAGACGCGGCGTACCGCGTCGTTGTCGGGGGACGCGGGGTCGTTGGCGATGACGTCGCCCTCGGGGGTGAAGCCGATGACCGTCATCAGGTGGCCGGCCGTTCCGTATCCGGCGCCGGTCAGTTCCTCCTTCAGGAAGGACTGGGAGGTGATGACGGGGATGCCGACGCGGATCAGCCGCTCGACGTCGGTGAGTGAGCCGAGCCGGGTGACGACGGCGTTCAGGTCGCGGTACGTGGCGGCGTAGGCGGCGTTGAACGGCCAGTTGCCGCAGCCCTCGTACTGGTAGTCGTAGGTCTGGCGGGCGGCGTGGCAGACCTGGGGGTCGGGCAGGCCGGGCTTGACCCAGGCCAGGTCCTCGGCCGTGGGGCGGCGGCCCCAGTGCTCGATGATCATCTGCGAGGAGGTGGGGCTGCACCACGCCTCACCGCCGTTGTCGTACTCGGGGTACTGCCCGATGTGGATGTTCTGCGAGTAGCGGGGCACGGGCAGTTCGCGGGCGAGCGCGGGGGTGCTCGCGGGCACGGTGAAGCGGTCGGGCACGTCGGAGGCCATCGCGCCGACCCGCCAGACGGTCGGGGTGAGGCGGCTGCCCGGGGTGCGGTACAGCGTGAGACGCAGCCGGTAGGAGGCCAGGCGGACGCCGCTCGCGGGGTCGTCCACCGAGAAGGTGTCCGTCCACACGGAGCTGTACGGGTCACCCTGGCCGTCGACGGACGTGCGGCGGATGTCGCCGTCGCCCGCCGCCCAGCGGCCCATCACGAACCAGGGCGTCGCGGTGCCGTCCGCGTAGACGCCGCTCAGCTCGACCTGGATCCAGGTGCCGGCCGGGGTGCGGGCGTTCCAGGAGGCGATCACCTCGGTGGCGGGGACGGCGGAGCGGTGCACGGAGGAGGTCCAGGTGGCGTAGTCCCAGGCGGCCGTCCTGCCGGTGTGCGGGTCGGTGTAGTCGGTGCGGCCGGCCGGGACGGCGATCACGATGCCGGGCCGGGGCCCCGGAAGCACCCGGGTTCCGTCGCCCGTGCCGCAGCGCCAGTCGGTGTAGGTGTGCCAGAAACGATTGTCCACGAGGGCCTCCGGGGCGGCGGAGGAGCCGGTGGGCGAGGTCGGGGCGGCGGACGCGGACGCGGTGGAGCCCACCGTGCCGGCGGCCGCCGCCGCGGCGAGCGCGGCGGTCAGAACGGTTCTGCGCGAAGTCGGACTGGTCATGGTCGTGACTCCCGGTGGGATGCGGAAGGTGGTCTGCGGGTGCCGTGCGGTGCGCCAACTATCCCGGTTCGCGGCCGGATCGGGCCAGTGTTCGGCAGTGGCCGCCCAATCGAATATGGGTCTGGACCACTGGCGTGACCTGCGGTGGACCCCAGGCGCTTTCGTGCCGGAACGTACCCTGGAGCCATGGACGACCTGGCCCGCCACGCCGATGACCTCTCCGCACTGCCCCCCTCCTGCGGGCCGGTGCGGCTCGTCGCGGTCGACGGGCACGCCGGTTCGGGCAAGAGCACCTTCGCCGCCCGTCTCGCGGCGGCGCTGGGCGGTGCGCCGGTCCTCCATCTGGACGACCTCGCCACGCACGAGGAGCTGTTCGGCTGGACGGGACGGCTGCGGGAGCAGGTGATCCTGCCCCTCTCGCGCGGCGAGAGCGCCCGCTACGCCCCGTACGACTGGACGGAGCGCCGCTTCGGCCCGGCGCGGACCCTGGAGCCGGCCCCGGTGGTGCTGGTGGAGGGGGTCGGCGCGGGACGCCGTCAGCTGCGCCCATGGCTGGCGGCGCTGTGCTGGATGGAGTTGGACCGGGACACGTCCTGGGAGCGGGGCCGGCGGCGGGACGGGGCCGGGCTCACCGGGTTCTGGGACGGGTGGACGCTCGCCGAGGCCCGGCATTTCGCCGAGGATCCCTCACGGCCTTACGCCGACACTCTGGTACGCCAGTTGCCTGAGGGGTACGCGTGGCTGGCGGGGCCCCGCGTGACAGCGGGAGTGAACCGAGCCGTCACGCACGGTAGCCAGGACGTCCCGCCATACTGAGCAGTCGGAAATCGGCCCGGAAGTGCCCCAACTCTGCTTGACCGGGGGGCCTTACTGGTCTTACGTTCTCATTGTGCGGCTTTTCGGAGCCCCCATGGACGCGAAGCCCCCGGTTGTTCCCCCGTGATCGGGGGCTTCGCTCTGTGCTCCCCCCGCCGCCCCGGCGACCACGCAGAGCGATTCACTCACCCTGGGTCACCGCCCCGGCGGCCGGTCATCGGGCGGTCGCCTCCCCGTGCGCGGGTACGATGCACCTCGGTGTGGTCAATTCCCTTCCTCCACGCCGTGATTCAGCACGCTCCGGTGGGCATGCTGTGCGGGCGGGACATCCTGGGGGCACGGTTTGTGGGGGACCTGATGGACATCGGCACACAGGGCGCTGGAGCCCCTGCCGACCTCGCCTGGCTGCGTGGCATGGACGCCTACACGATGGGCGCCTACCCGCAGGCCGAGGAGGAGTTCAGAGCCGCGGTGCGGTTCGATCCGGGCATGGCGGACGGCTGGCTCGGCCTCCACGCGCTCCGCATCGACACCACCACGGCCCTGTTACGCATGTACCGGCACCGCGAACGCTTCGGCGAACAGCGCGCACGCCACCGACGTACGCTCAACTCCTGGTACTGGCTCGGCTGGTGGGTGCAGCCGGTACTGGAGAGCCGGCGGGATCTGCTGCTCGCGCACGCCTCGCACTGGCTGGACGGCCGCCATGTGCCGGAGCTGGACCGGGCGTTGGCCGGATTGCCGCCGGTGGACGCGGATCCGCAGGTGCGGTTCCTGCACGCCTGTCGTTCCTATCTCGTCAAGGACTGGGAGCAGTTGGTGCGCTGTACCGAGCAGCTCGTCGACGATCCGATGCTGGGCATCGAGGCGGGTCTGTTCGGCGGGATGGCGCGGGTGCGGCTGGAGATGTTCGGGCAGGCGGAGCCCCTGCTGTCGGCCGCGCTGATGCGCTGTCGCAGCGAACAGCCGCAGCGCAAGGAGCTGCGCTACTGGCTGGCGCGGGCCCACGAGGGCACGGGGCGCAGCGCGGCCGCCCTGCCGCTGTACCGGGCGGTGCACCGGGTCGACCCGGCCTTCATGGACACCTCCGCCCGGCTCGCCGCGCTCGTGGAGGGCGACGGGTACGACGAGTCGGCGGACCTGGCCGCCGTGACCCTGACCGGTTTCGGTTCGGGTGCCTCGGGGACGGGGGCGCAGCCGGAGGGCGACGCGCTGCTCGGCGCCGATCCGGTGGACGGACGGGAGTCCTGGCCGGTGAGCGACGCGGGGCTGCTCGGCGACGACCCGGCCCCCGGTCCGCCCGCCCCCGTCGAGGGCGCCCGCCGCACCAAGACCCGGAAGCCGCCGCCCTTCCCGGCAGGGCCCAGCGATCCCGCCCTGCTCGCCGAGGCGCTGGCGCAGCTGGAGCGCATGGTCGGTCTCGAACCGGTCAAGCGGCAGGTCAAGGCGCTCTCGGCGCAGTTGAACATGGCCCGGCTGCGGGCCGATCAGGGCCTCCCCGTCCAGCCGCCGAAACGCCACTTCGTCTTCTCCGGCCCCTCCGGCACCGGCAAGACCACCGTGGCGCGCATCCTGGGCCGGGTCTTCTACGCCCTCGGGCTGCTCGGCGGCGATCATCTGGTCGAGGCCCAACGGTCCGATCTGGTAGGGGAGTTCCTGGGGCAGACGGCGGTGAAGGCCAATGAGCTGATCGACTCGGCGCTGGGCGGGGTGCTGTTCGTCGACGAGGCGTACAGCCTGGCCAACTCCGGTTACAGCAAGGGCGACGCGTACGGCGACGAGGCGCTCCAGGTCCTCCTCAAGCGGGCCGAGGACAACCGGGACCATCTCGTCGTCATCCTCGCGGGTTACCCGGAGGGCATGGACCGGCTGCTCGCCACCAATCCGGGGCTCTCCTCCCGCTTCACCAGCCGGGTCGACTTCCCCAGCTACCGGCCGCTCGAACTCACGGCGATCGGGAGCGTGCTGGCCGCGGAGAACGACGACGTGTGGGACGAGGAGGCGGTGGACGAGCTGCGCTCCATCAGCGGCCATGTGGTGGACCAGGGCTGGATCGACGAGCTGGGCAACGGCCGCTTCCTGCGGACGCTGTACGAGAAGAGCTGCGCCTACCGTGATCTGCGGCTCTCCGGCTGTCCGGGCGAGCTGACCCGGGAGGACCTGTCGACGCTGCGGCTGGCGGACCTGATGCAGGCCTACGGCGAGGTGCTGTCGGGGCGCGGCCCGGTGGGCCGGGGCAAGCAGGAGCCGGGCGCGGTGTGACGCCGCGCCGGGGTGCTCGCTCCCGGCGCGGCGCGGCCTCACCTCAGTGCACGAGGGCTCCGGGCGCCGGAAGCTCCGGCGTCTTCGGCGCGTCCACCGTGCGGCGGGGCATCGAGACCGTCCGGTGGGCCGGGTCGCGGACCTCCCCCACCAGCGTCTCCAGGACGTCCTCCATGGCGACCAAGCCGAGGATCCGGCCCGAGGCGTCCGCGACCTGCGCCAGGTGCGTCGCGGCCCGGCGCATCACGGTCAGGGCGTCGTCCAGCGGGAGTTCGGCCCGTACGGTCGCCATCGGGCGCCAGATCTGCTGCGGGACCGCGCGGTCGGCGTCCTCCAGCTCCAGGACGTCCTTGACGTGGAGGTAGCCCATGAAGGGGCCGCCGCCGTCCGCGCAGACCGGGAAGCGGGAGAAGCCGGTGCGCACGGTCAGCTCCTCGATCCGGCGTGGGGTCACCGACGGGTCGACCGTGACCAGGGACGCCCGCTCCAGCAGGACGTCGGCGACGGGCCTGCTGCCCAGTTCGAGGGCGTCCTCCAGACGTGTCGCCGCCTCCGGTCCGAGGAGGCCGGCCTGTCCGGAGTCCTCCACGAGCCGGTTGAGCTGCTCGCTGGTGAAGACGGCCTCCACCTCGTCCTTCGGTTCGACGCCGAACAGCCGCAGCACCAGCCCGGCGCAGGCGCCCAGCGCGGTGGTGACCGGACGGCAGAGCCGGGCGAAGGCGACCAGACCGGGGCTCAGCCACAGTGCGGTCCGCTCGGGCGCCGCCATCGCGAGGTTCTTCGGGACCATCTCGCCGATGACCAGGTGCAGGACGACCACCGACAGCAGCGCGAGGGCGAAGCCGAGGGGGTGGACGAGCCCGTCGGGGACGTGCGCCGCGTGGAAGAGCGGCTCCAGGAGATGGGCGAGCGTCGGCTCGGCGACGGCTCCGAGGGTGAGGGAGCAGACGGTGATGCCGAACTGGGCGGCGGCCATCATCTGCGGCAGGTTCTCCAGCCCGT
This sequence comes from Streptomyces sp. NPDC091287, assembly GCF_044768525.1. NCBI lineage: Bacteria > Bacillati > Actinomycetota > Actinomycetes > Kitasatosporales > Streptomycetaceae > Streptomyces > Streptomyces sp. NPDC091287. Next base: position 121,952 of record NZ_JBIVUV010000023.1, on the reverse strand, counting down.
GCAGGACCGTACGGGCCCGTGCGGAGCCCTGTGCGGCGAGCGGTTCGATCTGGCTGCGGCGTACGGAGACGAGGGCGAACTCGGCGCCGACGAAGAAGCCGTTCGCCAGCACGAGGAGGGCGGCGAGGAGGAGTTGGAGCATGCTCATCGCGCGGCCTCCAGCAGTGCCGGTGCGGCCCTGTCCGGCAGCGGGTCGGGCACCCGGGTGAAACGGACCCGTTCGGCCCGGTTGTGGCCGACCTGGCGGACGGAGATCCGCCAGCCGGGGAGTTCGGCCCGGTCGCCGGGGGCGGGGATGCGGCCCAGCAGTCCGGCGACGAGCCCGGCGACGGTCTCGTAGGGCCCCTCGGGCACATCGAGTCCGCTGCGGCGCAGGGTGTGCACCCGGCAGCTGCCCTCGGCGTCCCACACCGGGCGGCCGTCCTCCGCGGGGGCGGCGGTCAGCTCGGGGCGGCCCGCGCCCTCGGCGTCGTGCTCGTCGCGGACCTCGCCGACGAGCTCCTCGATGATGTCCTCCAGGGTGACGACGCCTGCGGTGCCGCCGTACTCGTCGACGACCACGGCTATCGGCTGTTCGTGGCGCAGCCGCCGCAGCAGCACCTCCACCGGCAGCGTCCCGGGCACCAGGAGCGGGGGGACGGCGATCCGTCCGGCCGGGGTGCGCAGGCGTTCGGGGGCGGGGACGGCGAGGGCGTCCTTGAGGTGGACCATGCCGATGACCTCGTCGATGCGGTCCCGGTAGACCGGGAAGCGGGAGAGGCCGGTGGCGCGGGTGAGGTTGAGGACGTCCGCGGCGGTCGCTCTGGAGTGCAGGGCGCTGACCTTCACCCGGGGGGTCATGACGTGCTGGGCGGTGAGACCGGCCAGCGAGAGGGTCCGGACGAAGAGGTCGGCGGTGTCCTGTTCCAGGGCTCCGGCCTCGGCGGAGTGCCGGGCCAGGGAGACCAGCTCGCCCGGGGTGCGGGCGGAGGCCAGTTCGTCGGTGGGCTCGACGCCCAGAAGCCGCACCAGCCGGTTGGCCAGGGCGTTGAGGAGGGTGATCACCGGTCGCAGGAGCGCGGCGAAGCGGGTTTGCGGTCCGGCGACGAAGCGGGCCACCTGGAGCGGCCGGGAGACCGCCCAGTTCTTGGGCACGAGTTCGCCGACGACCATCTGCACGGCCGAGGCCAGCAGCATGCCGACGACGACGCCGACGCCCGGGACGGCCCCGGCGGGGAGTCCGGCGGCGGTGAGGGGTCCGGCGAGCAGTTGGGCGAGGGCCGGTTCGGCGAGCATGCCCACCACCAGGGAGGTGATGGTGATGCCGAGCTGGGTGCCGGAGAGCTGGAAGGAGAGTTCGCGCAGGGCTTCGACGACGGTACGGGCCCGTCGGTCGCCTTCGGCGGCGGCGCGTTCGGCGTCGGGCTTCTCCACGGTGACGAGCCCGAATTCGGCCGCCACGAAGAATCCGTTGGCGAGGATGAGGAGAAAGGCCGCTCCGAGGAGCAGCAGGGGGGTGGTCATGAGGCCGCCGCCTCCGGGGAGGGGGCGGCGCAGGTACTACCGGACGATCCGTCCATTGCTGGAGGGAGTCACTCCTTGGGTCGCAGGGAAAGCCCCGCGGGCCCGGGATGGGGCCGTGGAACGGGCGGGGCGGGACGCGCGGGGCGCCGCCGCCCACCAGAGTAGACAAGAAGGCCCCGCGCCGGGCAGGGGCATCAGAGGCTTTCGGGTGACCTCGGCCCGACGTCCTCTCAGCCGCCGGCCGGGGTGTCGTCGCTCCCGGAGCCGCGCGACTCGGCGAGGGAGCGCAGGGCGCGGGCGTCGTGGATGGCCTGCTGCTTGGCCAGGCCGGGCTGGATGCCGAGGGCGGGCAGGCTCGTTCCGTCGCTGAGGTCGAGGAAGACCCAGGGGTCGCCGGAGCGCAGGTTGACGCGGAGGATCTCCTCCCACGCCAGCCTGCGGGTCAGGGTGAGGTTGACGACGGTGACCCCGGTGTCGTCGGCGGTGACCCTGGGCCTGCTGAGCAGGGCCAGGACACCGAAGAAGAGCGCCGCGACGAAGACGAAGGTGATCCGCTCCCCCGGGTTGAGCCGCTCCAGCATCAGGGCGATGACGGTGATGACGAGAAACATCGCCAGGCCCGTGCTCAGCAGGATCACCCGGGTGAGGGTGGGCCGGAAGGTGACCGGCAGGGTGGGCTGTTCGGGCCTGGGCGCGGACATCGGGTCTTCTCTCGGGGGGTGCGGGCGGGGCCGTCAGAGGCGGCAGGCGTGGATGGCCGTGGTGAGGATGGCGCGGGCGCCGAGCTCGTACAGGTCGTCCATGATCCGCTGGGCCTCCTTGGCGGCGACCATGGAGCGGACGGCGACCCAGCCCTCGTGGTGCAGCGGGGAGATGGTCGGCGACTCCAGGCCCGGGGTGAGGGCGACGGCGCGCTCCAGGTGCTCGACGCGGCAGTCGTAGTCCATCATCACGTAGGACCGGGCGACCAGGACGCCCTGGAGGCGGCGGAGGAACTGCTGCACCTTGGGGTCGTCGGCGGGGGCGCCGTTGCGGCGGATGACGACGGCCTCGGAGGTCATGATCGGCTCGCCGATCACCTCCAGTCCGGCGTTGCGCAGGCTGGTGCCCGTCTCCACCACGTCGGCGATGATCTGGGCGACGCCCAGCTCGATGGCGGTCTCGACCGCGCCGTCGAGGTGGACGACGGAGGCCTTGACGCCCGCTTCGGCGAGGTGGGCGGCGACGATGCCCTCGTAGGAGGTGGCGATCGTCATGCCGTCGAAGTCCTGCGGGCCCGCCGCGGTGCCGGGCTTGGTGGCGTAGCGGAAGGTGGAGCGGGCGAAGCCGAGCTGGAGGATCTCCTCGGAGTCGGCCTCGGAGTCCAGCAGCAGGTCGCGGCCGGTGATGCCGATGTCGAGCTTGCCGGAGCTGACGTAGATCGCGATGTCGCGGGGGCGGAGGTAGAAGAACTCGACCTCGTTCTCGGGGTCGACCAGGACCAGTTCCTTCGACTCCTTGCGCTGCTGGTAGCCGGCCTCATGGAGCATCGCCATCGCAGGCCCGGAGAGTGAACCCTTGTTGGGAACGGCGATGCGCAGCATGAGGTCGGCTTCCTTCGTGCGGAGGGAGTGTGCGGGCGGTTTCGCGGTGGTGTCGCCCGGGCCGGGCCCGGGCAACGGCGTTGAGGTCGGCTCAGAGATGGGCGTAGACGTCGTCGAGCGAGATCCCGCGGGCGACCATCATCACCTGGACGTGGTACAGCAGCTGGGAGATCTCCTCGGCGGCGGCTTCCTTGCCCTCGTACTCGGCCGCCATCCAGACCTCGGCGGCCTCCTCGACGACCTTCTTGCCGATGGCATGCACACCCTTGCCCACCAGTTCGGCGGTGCGGGAGGTTGCGGGGTCGCCTTCGGCGGCCTTGAGCTGGAGCTCGGTGAAGAGCTCTTCGAAGGTTTTGTTGGCCATGATGGTCCTCAGAATACGGGGTCGCCGGAGGGCACTCAGCGCCAGGGTTCGCTGACGGTGCGCAGCGTGGCCGCGGTGGCCACGGCGGCGGTGACCGCTTCGTGCCCCTTGTCCTCGTTGGACCCTTCGAGGCCGGCCCGGTCGAGCGCCTGCTCCTCGGTGTCGCAGGTCAGTACGCCGAAGCCGACGGGAACACCGGTGTCGACGGTGACCTGGGTGAGGCCGAGGGTGACGCCCTGGGAGACGTACTCGAAGTGGGGGGTGCCGCCCCGGATGACCACGCCGAGGGCGACGATCGCGTCGTAGCCGCGTCCGGCGAGCACCTTGGCGACGACGGGCAGCTCGAAGCTGCCCGGGACGCGGAGGAGGGTCGGCTCGTCGATGCCCAGCTCGCGCAGGGCGCGCAGGGCGCCGTCGACGAGTCCGTCCATGACCTTCTCGTGCCACTGGGCCGCGATCACGGCCACGCGCAGGTCGCCGCAGTTACGTACGGACAGTTCGGGTGCACCCTTGCCGCTCATGTCTCTCCTGATGCTGGTTACGTGGTGTTCGGTGGTTCGCGTTACTGGTTGGCGCAGGTCGACGCAGGGGCGCCGTCCAGCCAGGGCAGGTCGTGGCCCATGCGGTCGCGCTTGGTGCGCAGGTAGCGCAGGTTGTGCTCGCCGGCCTGGACGGGCATGGGTTCCCGGCCGGTGACGGCGAGGCCGTGGCGGACGACGGCGGCGGTCTTGTCGGGGTTGTTGGTCATCAGCCGCAGGCTGCGCACGCCGAGGTCCGCGAGGATCTGGGCGCCCGCCGCGTAGTCGCGGGCGTCGGCGGGCAGGCCGAGCTCCAGGTTGGCGTCGAGGGTGTCCACGCCGCGCTCCTGGAGTTCGTACGCGCGCAGCTTGGAGAGCAGGCCGATGCCGCGTCCCTCGTGGCCGCGCAGGTAGACGACGACGCCCCGGCCCTGCTCGGTGATGCGCCGCATGGAGGCGTGCAGCTGGGGGCCGCAGTCGCAGCGCTGGGACTGGAAGATGTCGCCGGTCAGGCACTCGGAGTGGATCCGGACGAGGACGTCCTCGCCGTCGCCGATGTCGCCGTGGACCAGGGCGACGTGTTCGACGCCGTCGACGCTGGAGCGGTAGCCGTACGCGGTGAAGTCGCCGAACGCGGTGGGCAGCCGGGTCTCGGCCTCGCGGCGGACGGTCGGCTCGCTGCTGCGGCGGTAGGCGATCAGGTCCTCGATGGAGATGATCGTCAGGCCGTGCTTGCGGGCGAAGGGGATCAGCTCGGGCAGCCGGAGCATGACGCCGTCCTCGCCCGCGATCTCGACGATGGCCCCGGCGGGGCGGAGTCCGGCGAGTCGGGCGAGGTCGACGGCGGCCTCGGTGTGGCCGTTGCGGACGAGGACGCCGCCGGAGCGGGCGCGCAGCGGGAAGATGTGGCCGGGCCGGACGAAGTCGCCGGGGCCGGCGACGCCGCCCGCGAGCATGCGCAGGGTGGTGGCGCGGTCGGCGGCGGAGATGCCGGTGGTGACGCCGTGCGCGGCGGAGGCGTCGACGGAGACGGTGAACGCGGTCCGCATCGACTCGGTGTTGTGCTCGACCATCTGCGGCAGATCGAGGCGTTCCAGCTCGTCGCTCTCCATGGGCGCGCAGATCAGACCGCGGCACTCGCTCATCATGAAGGCCACGATCTCCGGGGTGGCCTTCTCGGCGGCGATGACGAGGTCGCCCTCGTTCTCGCGGTCCTCGTCGTCCACGACGACGACGGGCCGGCCGGCGGCGATGTCGCGGACGGCCTGCTCGACCGGGTCCAGGGAGAGGTTCTCGGGAAGCGGTCCGTGGCCGGGGTGCAACCAGGTGGGCTGGGCAGTCATGCCGTGGCTCCTTCCAGAGCGGGTGTCCGCGTACGCAGCCACCAGTCGCGCATCCCCCACAGGACGAGGGCGCCGTAAATGACGTAGACGAAGCCGGAGAAGGCGAATCCGTTGGCGAAGTTCAGCGGGACGCCGACCAGGTCGACGAGCAGCCAGGCGAACCAGAACTCGACCATGCCGCGGGCCTGGGCGTACATCGCGACGACGGTGCCGACGAAGATGTACGCGTCCGGCCAGGGGTCCCAGGACAGCGACGGGAAGGCGGTGAACAGGCCGCCGACGGCGAGGGTGCCGAGAGCGGCGGCGCCGATCAGCACGCCGCGCTCGCGCCAGGTGGCGAAGCGGACGGCTATGGAGCCGTCCTGGGCCTGCTGCTTGCCGCGGTTCCAGGACCACCAGCCCCACAGGGCGACGACGATGACGACCAGCTGCTTGCCCGCGCTGCCGGAGAGGTGCGCGGAGGCGAAGGCGACGAGCAGGATCACGCCGGAGAGGAGCTGGGCGGGCCAGGTCCAGATCGAGCGCCGCCAGCCGAGGGCCAGGGCGGTCAGGCCGACGATGTTGCCGATCATGTCGGACCACTTGATGTGCTGGCCGAACACGGTGAAGGCCTCGGAGTTGAGCCAGTCCGCCGCGTTCATCGCGGGTCCTGTCCGGCCCGGTCGCCGAGCAGCCGCTCGACGTACTTGGCGAGGACGTCCACCTCCAGGTTGACCGGGTCGCCGGGCTGTTTGCGGCCGAGCGTGGTCAGGGCGAGGGTGGTGGGGATGAGGCTGATGGTGAAGTGGTCGGCCGCCGCGTCGACGACGGTGAGGCTCACGCCGTCGACGGTGATGGAGCCCTTCTCCACGACGTACCGGGTCAGCTCGGGCGGCAGGGAGACCTTGACGAGCTCCCAGTGCTCGGAGGGGGTGCGCTCGACGATGGTGCCGGTGCCGTCCACATGGCCCTGGACGATGTGTCCGCCGAGCCGGCCGCCGAGCGCCATCGGGCGCTCCAGGTTGACCCGGGAGCCGGTGGTGAGCGCGCCGAGGCTGGAGCGCTTCAGCGTCTCGGCCATCACGTCGGCGGTGAACTCGCCGTCGGCGGTCTCCACGACGGTGAGGCAGACGCCGTTCACCGCGATGGAGTCGCCGTGCTTGGCGCCCTCGGTGACGACGGGGCCGCGCAGCCGGAAGCGGGAGGCGTCCGCCAGCTGCTCGACGGCGGTGACCTCACCCAGTTCTTCGACAATTCCGGTGAACACTCAGTTTCCCTTCCGAGCAGGGGCGGGGACGGCGGTGATGCGCAGATCGGGGCCGATCGGCACGGTCTCGGTCACATCGAGGCGCAACGCCTCGGCGATCGTGGAGATTCCGGCGTCGGCGAGGGCGGCGGGGCCCGCGCCGAGGAGCACCGGGGCGAGATAGCCGACGACCTTGTCGACCTTTCCCGCGGCGACGAACGCGCCGGCGAGGGTGGGGCCGCCTTCGAGGAGTACGGAGAGGACGCCGCGTTCGTGCAGGGCTCCGAGGATGGCGTCGAGGTCGAGGCCGGGTCCGGCGGCGGCACGGGGCAGGCGCAGGACGGCGGCCTCGGGAAGGTGGTCGGCGGGGGCGTCGTCGGCGACGGCGACCAGGGTGGGCGCGGTGTCGTCCAGGACCCGGGCGCCGGGCTTCACGGCGGTGGCGTTCGTGTCGACGACGACCCGCAGCGGCTGGGTGACGCCGTCGATGCCGCGTACCGCCAGCTGGGGGTCGTCGGTGCGGGCGGTGCCGGAGCCGACGAGCACGGCGTCGGCCTCGGCGCGCAGCCGGTGGACGTCGGCGCGGGCCTCGGGCGAGGTGATCCAGCGGCTGGTGGCGTCGGCGGCGGCGATCCGGCCGTCGAGGGTGGCGGCGTACTTCCACAGGACGTACGGCCGCCCCCGGCGCACCGAGGTCAGCCAGGCGGCGTTGCCCGCCTCGGCCTCCTCCGCGAGGAGACCCTGCTCGGCCCGGACCCCGGCGTGGCGCAGGGTGTCGCCGCCGCCCGCGGCGCCCGGGTTCGGGTCGGCGACCGCGTACACGACGCGGCTGATCCCGGCGGCCAGGAGGGCCTGAGAACAGGGGCCGGTGCGGCCGGTGTGGTCGCAGGGTTCGAGGGTGACGTAGGCGGTGCCGCCGCGGGCCCGCTCGCCGGCCGCGCGCAGGGCGTGGACCTCGGCGTGCGGCCCTCCGGCGCGCTGGTGGAAGCCTTCGCCGGCGACGGCTCCGGCGGCGTCGGTGATCACACATCCGACGACCGGATTGGGGCTGGTGGAGCCGAGACCGCACGCCGCGAGCGTGATCGCTCGGCGCATGGCGGTGATGTCGGCTGCGGTGTCCACCGGGTCCTCCTGCCTCTTCGGGCACGGACTCCGGGGCCTGTCGATGACGACAGATAGAGCGGCTCACCAGCGGAAACGCCGAAACCCGAGAACGGGAACGTCAGGAACGCACGGCGTCACGGGAGACTCCCGGCCATGCGTCCGCCGACGGCGGCGTACCGATGACAACCCGCCGCGCACTGCCTCCCATCCGGACTTTCACCGTCGGTCCAGGAATCTCACCTGGTCAACCGGCCGCTGGCTGCGGACGGGTCGCGGACTATAACCGCCGGTTCGGAATTACACCGACCCCGGAGTGCGCTGCTACTGGTACAGAACCAGTCTGCCACGGACGCCTCACGGCCATGCGGGTGAGCACTGTGGGCTGGGTCACAGGAAACCTGGCGCGTTCTCGTCGGCGCGAAGTCGACAACGTAGTCATCGGGGAGCCACAGGGAAGTCACAGGGAAGCCGTCGGAAAAGTTGACGCTTGAAGGTCCAGACCTATTGACGCACTGGTCTAGTCCTCTTAATCTCTGCGTCACCTCCGAGGTTCGGTCCGGCGGTGTGCGCACACCAGGACCCCGACACGACCCACCCCCTTTTGCCAGTTGTGTTCTGCCGACCTCCCCAGGAGGAACGACCACATGCTGTCCCCCACCCGAGCGAGAGCCACCCTGCTCGCCACCGGCGCCGCCGTCGCCGGACTGCTGATGAGCTCACTCGCCGCAGGTCCGTCGGCCGCCGCCGACCAGAACTCCTGTCGCCCCGACGGGCTTTACCAGACCCCCGGCGTCGACGTCCCCTACTGCTCCGTCTACGACGCCGACGGCCGCGAGAAGATGGGCGCCGACCACAAGCGCCGCGTGATCGGCTACTTCACCAACTGGCGTACCGGAAAGGACGGCAAGGACGCCTATCTGGTCCCGGACATCCCGTGGGACAAGGTCACGCACCTCAACTACGCCTTCGCGCACGTCGACGGCTCCAACAAGCTCTCGGTCGGCCCCGACAGCGCCGACAACGCCTCCACCGGTATGACCTGGCCCGGTGTCGCAGGCGCGGAGATGGACCCGACGCTCCCCTACAAGGGGCACTTCAACCTGCTGACGAAGTACAAGAAGCAGCATCCGAACGTGAAGACCCTGGTCTCCGTGGGCGGTTGGGCCGAGACCGGCGGCTACTTCGGTCCCGACGGCAAGCGCGTCGACTCGGGCGGCTTCTACTCGATGGCGACCAACGCGGACGGATCGGTCAACCAGGCGGGCATCAACACCTTCGCCGACTCGGCCGTCGGCTTCATCAAGAAGTACGGCTTCAACGGCGTCGACATCGACTACGAGTACGCGACGACCATGAAGGACGCGGGCAACCCGCTGGACCACACGCTGTCCAACGGCCGCCGCGCCGGGCTGGTCAAGGGCTACGACGCCCTGATGAAGACGTTGCGCGAGAAGCTCGACCGCGCGGGCGCCGCCGACGGCAAGCACTACCTGCTGACGGTCGCCGCTCCCTCCTCCGGCTACCTGCTGCGGGGCATGGAGACGTACCAGATGCAGAAGTACCTGGACTACGTCAACATCATGTCCTACGACCTGCACGGCGCCTGGAACGAGTACGTCGGCCCGAACGCCTCCCTGTTCGACGACGGCAAGGACGCCGAACTGGCGCAGGCGAGCGTGTACTCCACCTCGCAGTACGGCGGCACCGGCTACCTCAACACCGACTGGGCCTACCACTACTTCCGCGGCTCGATGCCGGCCGGCCGGATCAACATCGGTCTGCCGTACTACACCCGCGGCTTCAAGAACGTGCAGGGTGGCACCGACGGCCTGTGGGGCAAGGCGGCCACGACCGACTGCCCGGCGGGCGCGGGTCTGACCAAGTGCGGTGACGGCGCGGTCGGGATCGACAACCTCTGGCACGACAAGGACACCAACGGCAAGGAATCGCCTGCCGGTTCCAACCCGATGTGGCACGCGAAGAACCTGGAGAAGGGCATCGTCGGCGACTACGTCACCGACTACGGCTTCCCCGCGAACACCCAGCTGACCGGCACGTACGTCCGTAAGTACGACTCCACGCTGGTCGCCCCGTGGCTGTGGAACGCCCAGAAGAAGGTGTTCCTCTCCACCGAGGACGAGCAGTCGGTGAAGGCCAAGGCCGACTACGTCGTGGACAAGGGCATCGGCGGCACGATGATCTGGGAGCTGGCGGGCGACTACCAGTGGAACGCGGCCAAGGGCCAGTACGAGACCGGCTCGACGCTGACCACCGCGATGTACGACGCCTTCAAGTCGGCGACCCCGTACGGCGCGAAGCGCTCCACGATCGACCTGCCCACCCAGGCCGTGAACATCGACGTCTCCTTCGGGCAGTTCCCCCTGGGCGACTCCAACTACCCGATCAGCCCGAAGCTGAAGATCACCAACCGGACCCAGGCCACGCTGCCCGGCGGTACGGAGTTCCAGTTCGACTACTCCACCTCCGCCCCGGCCAACGCCAAGGACCAGTCCGGCTTCGGCACGACGATCATCCGCAGCGATCACACGGCGGCCAACAACATCGGCGGCCTCAAGGGCGACTACAACCGCGTCTCGCTGAAGCTCCCGGCCTGGCAGACGCTGGCCCCCGGCGCATCGGTGGAGCTGGACTTCGTCTACTACCTGCCGACCTCCACGCCGTCGAACTGGACGGTGACCTTCGGCGGGAAGTCTTACTCCCTCGCCGGTGACCTGGCCCGGGGCACCACCGTGGTCGAGCCCGGCACCGGGACCAACCCCACGCCGACGCCGGACCCGACCGGCCCGACACCGACCCCGACCCCGACCCCGACGCAGCCGGGCGGCAGCTGCTCGGCCGCGGCCTGGAACGCGGCCACCGAGTACGGCGGCGGCTCCACCGTCAGCCACGGCGGCCACCAGTGGAAGGCCTCGTGGTGGACGAAGGGCGAGACGCCCGGATCCGCCGGCCAGTGGGGCGCCTGGAAGGACCTCGGCGCCTGCTGAACCCTTCTCCGACCGCCCGGTGGTGAGCGGCTCCACCCCTCCGTTCACCACCGGGCGACCGGCCCTGTCGTCCCCGGCCCCGGCGTCCACCGCCGGGGCCGGGGGCGTTGCCGGGGCCGCTGACCGGCCACGGGCGCTTTCCGACGGGCCGGACCCCGTTCTGGCAGGCTGGCACCATGACGACGATTCTGGTCACCGGCGCCACCGGAACCCTCGGCCGGCAGGTCGCGGAGCGGCTGCGCACCGAAGGGGCCGACGTCCGCGGTCTCAGCCGCCGCTCCCCCTCGTACGCCGTCGATCTGCGCGACGGCAAGGGTCTGGACGCCGCGGTCGAGGGGGCGGACGTGATCGTCCACTGCGCCACGACCCCGCGCGGCGGCGACGACCGGGCGGCGGGGTTCCTCATCGACGCGGCGGAGCGGGCCGGGACGCCGCATCTGCTCTACATCTCGATCGTGGGCGTGGACCGGCTGCCGCTGGGCTACTACACGGTCAAGCGCCGGGTGGAGCGGATGATCGAGGACTCCGGTCTTGGCTCGACGATCCTGCGGACCACGCAGTTCCACGACCTGGTCCTGCGCATCCTCTCCGGCGCGGCGAAGCTGCCCGTGCTGCCGGTGCCCTCCGGTGTCCAGGTCCAGCCGGTCGACAGCGGCGAGGTCGCCGACCGGCTGGTGGCCCTGGCGCTGGGCGGGCCGGCGGGCCGGGTGCCCGACCTGGGCGGCCCCGAGGTCCGCGGGCTCACGGAACTGGCCGGGACGTTCCTGCGGGCCACCGGACGCAAGCGGCGGGTGGTACCGGTCCGGCTGGCCGGCAAGGCGTACGCGGGCTACCGGCGCGGCGACCACCTGGCGCCCGGGCACGCCACGGGGACCGTGACGTTCGAGGAGTTCCTCGACAACCGCCACCGCCACCCGGCCTGAGCCGGACCGGTCCGCCGGCGTCTACGCGGAGCTGTGGCCGACCGGTCAGCCCTCCGGCGCGAACAGCGCGTCCTGCGCCGCGTCCCGGGCGGTGATCAGCGCACCGCGCAGCACGGCCCCGTCGCCCAGCGAACCGGCCCGGACCTCGGTCCGCAGGGGTGACATCGCGGCCAGCCGTTCCTCGACCCGGGCGGCGAGCGCGGGACCGCCCGCGTGGCCGACGGCCCCCGCGAGCAGGACGCAGCCGGGGTCGAGCACCGAGACGACGGCGGCGGCGCCGAGGGCGAGGCGGTCCGCCAGCTCCTTCAGGAAGGGCTCGCCCGCCTCCCCCGCTCCCAGGGCGGTCCGCACCGCGTCCACGGCCGCCGCCTCCTCCCGGCCGTCGGTCACCGCGCCGGGGTCCACGAGGCCGTGCGCGACGGCGAGTTCGCACAGCGCGGCGGAGCCGGCCAAGGAGTGGAAGCCGCCCTCGCAGTTGACCGCCGAGGGCAGCCCGCTCACTCCGGGGACGGGGAGGAAACCGATCTCGCCCGCGCCGCCTGACGCGCCCTGACGCAGTTTGCCGTCCAGCATGACGGCGGCCCCGATCCCCTGGCCGAGCCAGAGCAGGACGAAGGTCTCCCGGTCGCGGGCGGCGCCCGCCCGGTGTTCCGCGACGGCGGCGAGGTTGGTCTCGTTCTCCACCAGTACGGCGGCGGGAAGCCGCCGCTGGAGCTCCCGGACCAGGCCCCGGTGCCAGGCGGGCAGGCCGGTGCTGTCGCGCAGTTCGCCGGTGCCGGGGTCGATCAGCCCCGGCGCTCCGACCCCGACGCTGTGCAGCGGGACGGACCCGGCCGCGCGGGCGGTGCGCTCCAGAAGGGCGGCGGCCCGCTCGACGGCCGGTTCGGTGCCGGTATCGCTGCCGATGGGCAGGGAGCCCTCGGCGAGCGTGGCCCCCAACAGGTCGGTGACGACCACGCTGACGCTTCCGAGCCGTACGTCGAGCGCCGCGAGATGAGCCCGGTCGGCGACGATCCCGTACAGCCGGGCGTTGGGTCCGCGGCGGACGGCCCCGGACTCGCCCACGACCCGGATCAGCCCGGCCCCCTGAAGCCGTTCGACGAGGTCGGCGACGGTCGGGCGGGAGAGTCCGGTCAACGTCTTGAGCTGGGTGGCCGTCAGCGGGCCGTCCTGCTGGAGCAGCCGCAGGGCGAGCCGGTCGTTGATGGCCCGAGCCGTGCTCGGTGATGCGGGCATACCGGGATCCTTCCAGATCGCCGCCCCACCGCTTTCCGGGGCCGCGCGGTAACGACTATTTATCAGGCAGGGTTCCTGATAGTTTACGGCCCGCATCGTCGCACGGAGGCGCCGGGACCGCCGGCATCCGAGAATTCCCAGGGGAGGGACACGACGGCATGAGAGACGACCCGACCGTCACGGTCTACAGCACGGAGCAGGTGAAGCGGGCGCGGATCGCCATCGCCGCGGTCTTCACCGTCCACGGAGCGGTGACCGGCAGTTTCGCGACCCGGGTGCCGTGGATCCAGGACCACGCCGGAGTGAGCGCGGGCCAGCTCGGTCTGGCGCTGGCCTTCCCGGCGATCGGCGCGTCGATCGCGATGCCGCTCGCCGGCCGGATCAGCCACCGGTTCGGCGCGCGGACCGCCCTGCGGGGGCTGCTGGCGCTGTGGACGCTGGCGCTGATCCTGCCCGCGCTCGCGCCGAGCCTGGTCACGCTGTGCGCGGCACTGTTCGTCTACGGGGCGACGGCCGGGATGTCCGACGTGGCGATGAACGCCCTGGGCATCGAGGTGGAGAACCGCCTCGACAAGTCGATCATGTCCGGGCTGCACGGCATGTGGAGCGTGGGCGCGCTGATCGGTTCGGCGGCGGGCACCGTCGCCGCGCACACCGCGACCGACGCCCGGCTGCACCACACCATCGCCGCCCTGGTGCTCACGGCCCTGGGGCTGATCGCCTGCCGGGGCGTCCTCGATCTCCAGAGCCGCCCGGACGAGGAGCCGCCGCCGCGTTTCACGCTGCCGCCGAAGTCGGCCCTGATCATCGGGGCGATCGGGTTCTGCGCGGTGTTCGCGGAGGGCGCGAGCCTGGACTGGTCGGCGGTCTACCTGCGGGATGTGCTGGACAGCTCGGACGGTCTCGCCGCGGCGTCCACCACGGCTTTCACCCTGACGATGGCCCTGGCCCGGATCGCCGGGGACCGGATCGTCGACCGGTTCGGCGCGGTCCGCACGGTGCGGACCGGCGGGCTGATGGCCACCGCGGGCGGGCTGCTGGTCGTCATCTCGCCCTCCCCCGCGGCCGCGATGTGCGGCTTCGCACTGCTGGGCCTCGGTGTGGCGGTCGTGGTCCCGCTGGCCTTCGCGGCGGCCGGGCGCAGCGGGCCGAACCCGAGTCAGGCCATCGCGGGCGTCGCCACCATCACGTACACCTCCAGCCTGATCGCCCCCTCCGCGATCGGCTCGCTGGCCGAGGCCACCTCGCTGGTGGTGTCGTTCGGCGTGGTGACGGCGCTGGCCTTCGGCCTGGTGCTGGGCGCCGGGGTGCTGCGGTCGGCCGACCGCAAGGTCACCGGCTCGGCGGCCGGAAGCGGTACGACGACGAAGAGCGCGACCGGGAGCTGACGGGACCGGGCGGCGGCGCGCGCGGGTGCGGCGGCCCGGGACGCGGTACGGCGGCGCGCGGCGGGAGACCTCCGCGCGGCCGCCGCTCGGCGCACCACTACCATGGCGCTGATCTTTTCCGCAGGTGAACACCGAAGACCGGGTCGCAGACCGGCCGGCACACCGAGCAGACCTTCAGGGAGCATCCATGAGCCTCGGCGTGCGCTGGACCTTGCACGGCGACGGGAAGACACCGGCGCCCGGGGCGGTGGTCCGCCCCGACGAGCGGCTCTCCTGGCCCCGTACGTTCGGACTCGGCGCACAGCACGTGGTGGCGATGTTCGGGGCGTCGTTCGTCGCTCCGGTCCTGATGGGCCTCGACCCGAACCTCGCGATCATGATGTCCGGCGTCGCGACCGTGATCTTCCTGCTGGCGACCAAGGGCCGGGTGCCCAGCTATCTGGGCTGCTCGCTCTCCTTCGTCGGCGTCGCGGCCACGATCCGGGCGAGCGGAGGCGACGCCGCCACCATCACGGGCGCGGTCTTCGTGGTCGCGGTGGCCCTGTTCCTCGTGGGTCTCGCCGTGCAGCGGTTCGGCGCGCGGATCATCCACGCGGCGATGCCGCCGGTGGTGACGGGCGCGGTGGTGATGCTGATCGGCTTCAACCTGGCGCCGGTGACCGCGTCGACGTACTGGCCGCAGGACCAGTGGACGGCGCTGGCGGTGATGCTGTTCACCGGCCTGGCCGTGGTGTGCCTGCGCGGCTTCCTCTCCCGGATCGCGATCTTCCTGGGGCTGATCTTCGGATACGTGCTGTCCTGGGTCCTCGACCTGGTGTTCGGCAAGATCCACTCGCCGGTGGGCGGTGGCGAGGCCACCGACCACTGGCGCCTCGACCTGTCCGCCGTCGGCTCGGCCGACTGGATCGGGCTGCCGTCCTTCCACGCGCCGAGCTTCGAGCTGTCCGCGATCCTGGTGGCGCTGCCCGTGGTGATCGCGCTGATCGCGGAGAACGCCGGGCATGTGAAGGCCGTGGGCGAGATGACCGGCGACTCCCTGGACGACAAGCTCGGCACCGCCATCGCGGCGGACGGCGCCGCGTCGATGCTCTCCACCGCTGTGGGCGGGCCGCCCAACACCACCTACTCCGAGAACATCGGCGTGATGGCCGCGACCCGCGTCTACTCCACCGCCGCGTACTGGGCGGCGGCCTGCTTCGCGCTGCTGTTCGGTCTGTGCCCCAAGTTCGGCGCGGTCGTCGCCGCGATCCCGGGCGGGGTCCTCGGCGGGATCACCGTGATCCTGTACGGGATGATCGGCCTGCTCGGTGCGCAGATCTGGCTGAACGGCCGGGTGGACCTGCGCAATCCGCTCAACCTCGTCCCGGCGGCCGCGGGCATCATCATCGGCGTCGGCGGGGTGAGCCTGAAGATCACCGACAACTTCGAGCTGGGCGGCATCGCCCTCGGCACGATCGTCGTGATCACCGGCTACCACGCCCTGCGCGTGATGGCTCCCGCCCATATGAAGGGCGAGCCCGTGCCGACGGAGGCGGGCGACCGGAAAGACGACCGAGGAGCGCCGGGCGGAGCGTGACCGCGGGCGGCGCCGGTGGGGCGCGAAGCCCGGGCGGCGCCGGTGGGCCCGGCGGCCCGGGCGGTGTTCTCACTCCATCTCCAGCTCCTTGTCGATCAGCGCGAACATCTCGTCGTCGGTGGCGGCGGCGAGATCGCTCTGCCCCGCGGAGCCCAGCAGGTCCTCGACGCCGCCGACCTCCGTGAGGAGCCGGCTCAGCTCCTCGGCCACGGCCCCCCGCTCCTCGGCGGCGATGCCGGCGACGGCCGTGCGCAGACGGCCGATGTCGGCGAGGACGGTCGTGGCGGCCACGACGGTGTCCTGCTCCGGCACCAGCTCGGTGTGCAGCCGGTCGGCGAGCTGCGCGGGGGTGGGGTGCCGGAAGATGACGGTGCTCGGCAGCCGCAGACCGGTGGCGGCGTTGATCCGGTTCCGCAGCTCCACCGCGGTGAGCGAGTCGAATCCGACCTCGCGGAACGGTCGCTCGTCCTCCACCTCGTGGGCCCCGGAGAGCCGCAGCACGGTCGCCGTCTGGGTGCGGACCAGCTCCAGCAGGGTATGGCGGCGCTCCGCGGGGGCGGCGTCCGCGAGGCGCCGCGCGAGGGTCGCCTCGTCGCCCTCCCCGCCCGGGGCGGGTGCGGTGGCGCGACGGCGTCCGGGGCCGGCCAGGGTGCGCAGCACGGCCGGCAGGGCGGAGGGGCTCTGCTCCCGCAGGACGGCGTGGTCGAGGCGGGTCGCGACCACACCGGGCTCGTCCACGGCGAGGGCCGCGTCGAACAGGGCCAGTCCGTCGGCGGACGCGAGGGGAGCCGTGCCGGTGCGGGCGAGCCGCCCGATGTCCTGCCCGTCCAGGTGCCCGGTCATGCCACTGGACTGCTCCCACAGCCCCCAGGCGACCGACACCGCCGCACGCCCCTGCCGCCTGCGGCGGGTGGCGAGGGCGTCCAGGGCCGCGTTGGCGGCGGCGTAGTTGGCCTGCCCCGCCGTGCCGAGCACCCCGGCGACGGAGGAGAAGAGGACGAACGCGTCGAGGTCGATGCCGGCGGTCAGCTCGTCGAGCAGTTCGGCGGACCGGACCTTGGCCCGCAGGACCCGTTCCACCTGCGCGGGCGTCATGGTCTCCACGGTGGCGTCGTCCAGCAGGCCCGCCGTGTGCACGACCGCGCCGAGCGGCCGGTCGGCGGGGATACCGGCGAGCAGGGCGGCGAGCGCGTCGCGGTCGGCGGCGTCGCAGGCGACGACGGCGGCGTGGGCGCCGAGTTCGCGCAGCTCGTCGACGAGGGCGTCGGCCCCTTCGACGTCGGGTCCGCGCCTGCTGGTGAGGAGCAGGTGGCGCACTCCGTGCCGGGTGACGAGGTGCCGGGCGAGGAGCTTGCCCAGGGTGCCGGTGCCGCCGGTGACCAGGACGGTCCGGTCGGCGTCCCAGGTGTGCGGGAGGGTGAGCACGATCTTGCCGAGGTGGGTGGCGGCACGGAGGGTGTCGAACGCCTCGGGGGCGTGCCGGATGTCCCGGCTGCTGATGAGCGGCGGCGTCAGGTCGCCGTCGGCGAGGGGGGCGGCCAGCCGGTCGAGGCCGTCGCGGATCCGGTCGGGTGCTTCGGCGAGCAGGTCGAAGTAGAGGTAGTCGACGCCCGGGTGGCCGGCGGCGACGGTGCCGGGGTCGCGGATGTCGGTCTTGCCCATCTCGACGAACCGGCCGCCGCGCGGCAGGAGGTCGAGGGAGGCGTCGGTGAACTCGCCGCTGAGGGTGTTCATGACGACGTCCAGGCCGGCGCCGCCGGTGGCGTCGAGGAACCGCTCACGGAAGCCGAGGTCGCGGCTGGAGGCGATGTGGTCGTCGTCGAGGCCTAGTTCACGCAGGAGGGCGTGTTTGCCCGGACTGGCGGTGGCGAAGACCTCGGCGCCGGCGCGGCGGGCCAGCTGGAGGGCGGCGAGCCCGAGTCCGCCGGTGGCGGTGTGGACCAGCACGCGGTCGCCCGGCCCGAGGCCCGCGCCCTCGACGAGGCCGAGTTCGGCGGTGAGGAAGGCGACGGGGACGGAGGCGGCCTGGCGCAGGGTCCAGCCGTCGGGGACGTGTACGAGGGTGCGGGCGTCGGCCACGGCGAGGGGTGCCATGGCCTCGGGGAGCAGGCCCATCACCCGGTCGCCGACGGCGAGGCGGGTGACGCCGGGGCCGGTCTCCTCCACCACCCCCGCGCCTTCCACTCCGACGCCCTCCAGTCCGGGCACCATGCCGAGGGAGACGACGACGTCCCGGAAGTTGAGCCCCGCCGCGGCCATCCTCACCCGTACCTCGCCGGGTGCCAGGGTGCGGGCGGCGGCGGGCGAGGGGAGCAGGGCGAGGGTGCCCGGGTCGGTGACGTCCAGCCGCCAGGGCCCTTCGGCGGGCGGGGCGAGGACGCCGTCGGCGCCGACGCGGGCGAGCCGCGGCATGGTGGGGCCGCCGGCGCCGATCCGGATCTCCGGTTCGTCGCCGGCCGCGGCGGCGTCCGCGTCGGACGCGTCGGCGGGCAGGTGGACGAGGACGAAGCGGCCGGGGTGCTCGGTCCTGGCCGAGCGGATGAAACCGGCGACGGCGGCCTCGGCCGGGGTGTCGCCGCAGACGGCGAGGACGAGCCGGGAGCGGGCGCACCGTTCGTCGGCGAGCCACCGCTGGACGGTCCGCAGCGCGTGGTTGACGGCGTCGGCCACATCGGCCCGGGCCTCGACCCGGGCGACGACGGTCGGCGGGACGGGGTCGGGCAGTTCGTCGCCGTAAGCGCACCACTCGCCGGGCGGGGTGGCGGCGGGGCCGGGGGCGGGCGTCCAGGTGACGCGGTACAGACCCTCCGGGAGTGCGTCGGCCGGGCCGATGGCGGCGGGCGCCTCGCGGAGCACCAGGGCCTCGACCTCGGCGAGCGGCTGACCGCCCGCGTCGGCGACGGTGACCGCGACGGTGTCGGACCCGGGCTCGGCCGGGACGATACGGACACGAGCCGCGGTGGCGCCGGTGGCGTGCAGTTCGACGCCGGACCAGGCGAAGGGCAGGGCGGGCCGGGCCGCATCGGTGTCGAGGCGGTCCAGCAGCGCGGCGTGCAGACAGGCGTCCAGGAGCGCCGGGTGGATGCCGTAGCCGGCCGCCTCGGGGTGCCGGTCGGCGGGCAGCGCGACCTCCGCGTAGACGGTGCGGCCGTGGCGCCAGGCGGCGGTGAGCCCACGGAACGCCGGGCCGTACTCGTAGCCGAGGGAGGCGAGTTCGCCGTACAGCTTCTCCAGGGCCACCGGTTCGGAGTCCGGGGGCGGCCAGTTGGTGAGGCCCGGGTCGGGCGCCTGGGCGGTGGCCCGGGCGGGGGCGAGGGTGCCGGTGGCGTGGCGGGTCCAGGGGGTGTCGGGCGCGCTGCCGGCCGGGCGGGTGTGCACGGTGAAGGGGCGGGAGCCGGTGCCCTCCTCCGGTTCGCGGACGGAGATCTGCAGGCGCACCGCGGACCCGTCGCCGGGCAGCGGCAGCGCGGCCTGGAGCGTGAGGTCCTCCAGCCGGGCGCAGCCGACCTGTTCACCGGCGCGCAGCAGCAGTTCGACGAAGGCGGTGCCGGGCAGCAGGACGTCGCCGGCGACGGCGTGGTCCGGGATCCAGGGCGCGGTGGACCGGGAGAGGAGTCCGGTCAGCAGGGCGCCGTCGCCGTCGGCGAGGCGTTCCACGGTCGCGGCGAGCGGATGGTCTCCGACGGCGGGGCGCGCCGTGGCGCCGTCGAGCCAGTGGTGCCGGTGCTGGAAGGCGTAGGTGGGCAGGTCCACGACGGCCGCGCCGGGAAAGACGGGGGCCCAGTCGATGTCCGCGCCGCGGACGTGCGCCTCGGCCAGCGAGGTGAGGAAGCGGCGGGGCCCGCCGTCGTCGCGGCGCAGGGAGCCGACGGCCGAGAGGGAGCCGGCGGCGGTCTCCTCGACGGCCATGGTGAGCACGGGGTGCGGGCTCATCTCGACGAACAGGCTGTGGCCGTCGGCGGCGAGCCCTTCGACGGCGGTGGTGAACTCGACGGTCCGGCGCAGGTTGCGCACCCAGTAGGCGGCGTCGAGCTCCGTGGTACGGAGTGCCTCTCCGGTGACGGTCGAGTGGAACGGTACGTTCCCGTCGCGCGGCCGGACCGGGGCCAGCACCTCCAGGAGTTGGTCGCGCACCGAGTCGACGTGCGAGGAGTGCGAGGCGTAGTCGACCGCGATGCGGCGGACGCGGACGTCCTCGGGTTCGAGAAGGGCGAGGAGGCGGTCGAGGGTGGTGGGGTCGCCGGAGACGACCGTGGACTGGGGTCCGTTGACGGCGGCGACCTCCAGCCCCTCCCCCACCTCGGTGAGGCGTGCCCGTACGGTGTCGGCGGGCAGCGCCACGGACGCCATGCCGCCGCGCCCGGCGAGGCTGCGGCGGATGATCCTGCTGCGCTCGGCGACGACGCGCGCGCCGTCCTCCAGGGACAGCGCACCCGCGACGACGGCGGCGGCTATCTCGCCCTGCGAGTGGCCGACCACCGCGGCCGGGGTCACGCCGAACGACTGCCACAGGCGGGCGAGCGACACCATCACCGCCCAGGTCGCGGGTTGCAGCACGTCCACGCGGGACAGGTCGCCGGCCAGTTCCGCCCGCAGGTCCCAGTCCGTGTAGGGCGCGAGAGCCCGGGCGCAGGCGTCGAGCGACGCGTCGAAGACGGGGAACGCGGCGGCCAGTTCACGTCCCATGCCGGACCACTGGGCGCCCTGTCCGGGGAAGACGAAGACGGGTCCGGCGGCGGTGGAGCCGACGGTCCCGGTGACCGTGGTGCCGGCCGGTGCGCCGTCGGCGAGCGCGGCGAGGGCGGGCAACAGTTCGTCCGGGCTGTCGCCGATCAGGACCGCGCGGTGGTCGAGGGCGGCCCGGGTGGTCGCGAGGGAGAGGCCGATGTCGGCCGGGTGGGGGGCGTCGTCGGCGCTGAGGCGGGTGTGCAGGCGCCGGGCCTGGGCGGCGAGCGCCGGGGCGGTACGGGCGGAGAGGCTCCAGGCGACGGGAGCGTCGGTGCGGCGCTGGGCGGCGCCGTCGTCCGGGCCCGGCGGGGCCTCTTCCAGGATGACGTGGGCGTTGGTGCCGCTGATGCCGAAGGACGACACGGCGGCGCGGCGGGGGCGGCCGCGGTCGGGCCAGGCCGTGGCCTCGGTCAGCAGCGACACGGCGCCCGCGTCCCAGTCGATGTACGGGGACGGCTGGTCGGCGTGGAGCGTCTTCGGGAGGGTGCGGTGGTGCAGGGCCATGACGGTCTTGATGACACCGCCGACGCCCGCGGCGGCCTGGGCGTGGCCGATGTTGGACTTGAGGGAGCCGAGCCGCAGGGGGTGCTCGGGGTCGCGGTCGGTGCCGTACGTGGCGAGCAGTGCCTGGGCCTCGATGGGGTCGCCGAGGCGGGTGCCGGTGCCGTGCGCCTCGACGGCGTCCACGTCGTCCGGGGCGAGCCCTGCCCCGCGCAACGCCTGCCGGATCACCTGCTGTTGGGCATCGCCGTTCGGAGCGGTGAGGCCGTTGCTTGCGCCGTCCTGGTTGACGGCGGAGCCACGAAGTACGGCGAGGACCCGGTGCCCGTTGCGCCGGGCGTCCGCGAGCCGTTCGAGGACGACCACACCGACACCCTCGGCCCATCCGGTGCCGTCGGCACCGGAGCCGAACGCCTTGCAGCGGCCGTCGGCCGACAGCCCGCGTTGCCGGCTGAACTCCAGGAACATGCCGGGGTGCGGCATGACGGTGACCCCGCCGGCGAGGGCGAGGGAGCAGTCGCCCTGGCGGAGCGCCTGGGCGGCGAGGTGGAGGGCGACGAGTGAGGAGGAGCAGGCGGTGTCCACGGTGACGGCGGGGCCGCGCAGGCCGAGACCGTAGGCCACGCGCCCGGAGAGGACACTGCCCGCCGTGCCGGTGAGCATCTGGCCCTGGAAGTCCTGGGGTGCTTCGTGGAGGCGGGTGCCGTACTCCATGGCCATGGCACCGGCGAAGACTCCGGTCGGGGTGCCGCGCAGGGCGCTGGGGAGGATCCCGGCGCGCTCGACGGCCTCCCAGGAGGTCTCCAGCAGCAGCCGTTGCTGCGGGTCCATCGTCCGGGCCTCGCGGGGCGAAATACCGAAGAACGGGGCATCGAAGTCGCCGGCCCCGTCGAGGAATCCGCCCTTGCGGACGTAGGAGGTGCCGGGGTGGTCGGGGTCCGGGTGGTACAGCGCGTCGAGGTCCCAGCCACGGTCCGTGGGGAACGGGCCGATGGCGTCGGCGCCCTGGGCCACGAGGTGCCAGAGGTCCTCGGGCGAGGTGACCCCGCCGGGGAAGCGGCAGGCCATGCCGACGACGGCGACCGCGTCGTCCTTCGCCCCGGGGGCGTCCGCCTCGGGATGCGTGCCCGGGGCCGTGCTCCCGAGGAGATCCTGGTGGATCCGGTCGGTGAGGGCTTCCGGGGTGGGGTGCGAGAACAGCACGCCGGAGGGAAGCGCGAGGCCGGTGGCGCGCGACAGGCTCTGTTGGAGCTCCAGGCTCATGTGGGAGTCGAACCCGGTGTCCTTGAAGGTCCGTTGCTCCTCGACGTGCGTGGCGTCGGTGTGGCCGAGGACGGCGGCGGCGTGGCGGCGGACGAGGTCCAGCAGGGCGCGGCGCTGTTGCTGGGGGGTCCGTCCGGCGAGGGTGGCCGCGGAGGTGCCGGTGAGGGGGGCGTCGGGGGCGGGCGCGGTCTCCGCGAGCGGGCCGGCAGCGGGGGGCGGGGTGGTGGGTGCGGTGCTGCCGGCTGTCGAGAGCCAGTGGCTCTCCCGCTGGAAGGCGTAGGTCGGCAGCGGGCGACGTCGGGCGCCCGGCCGGTGGAACAGCGCGTCGGCCGCCACGGTCAACCCACTCGCCCACGCGGCTGCGGCCCCGGCGAGGAAGCGGTCCCGTCCACCGTCGTGCCGCTTCAGTGACCCGATCACGGCGGTGGCGCCGGAGTCCTGGATCCCGACGGCGAGGACAGGGTGGGCGCTGCACTCCACGAAGGCCGACAGCCCGTCGGCTATCAACGCCTTCGTCGTGGCCTCGAACTCGACCGTCTGCCGCAGGTTGCGTACCCAGTAGGCGGCGTCCAGCTGCTGGGTGTCGAGCAGGCTGCCGGTGACCGTGGAGTAGAACGGGACCGTCGCCGAACGCGGCGTGATCGGGGCCAGAACGTCGAGGAGTACGTCTCGGATCGACTCGACGTGGGAGGAGTGGGAGGCGTAGTCCACCGCGATACGCCGGACCCGAACCTCCTCGCCCTCCAGGACCGTCAGCAGCTCATCGAGCGCGGACGGCTCACCCGAAACGACCGTGGAGGACGGTCCGTTGACCGCAGCGACCGCCAGACGGTCACCGAACCGCTTAAGCCGTTCTCGTACGGTCTCGGCGGGCAGCGCGATCGACGCCATACCGCCCCGACCGGCGAGACGCTCACCGATCACACGGCTGCGCTCAGCGACAATCCGGGCACCGTCCTCCAACGACAACGCACCCGCCACCACAGCAGCAGCGATCTCCCCCTGCGAGTGACCCACCACCGCGGCCGGCACCACACCGAACGACTCCCACAACCGAGCCAGCGACACCATCACCGCCCACGAAGCAGGCTGCACCACATCAACCCGGGTCAGCTCACCGGCCAGCTCCGACCGCAGATCCCACTCCACGAACGGGGCAAGCGCCGCAGCACACTCGCGCAGAGCGTCGTCGAACACCGGGAAGGTATCCGCCAGTTCCAACCCCATCCGCGACCACTGCGCCCCCTGTCCCGGGAACACGAACACGGGGGACGGCGAGCCGGCGGGTGCGCCCATGACGAGGTCGGGGTCGGGCAGGCCCTCCGCCAGGGCGGTGACGGCGCCTGTGAGGCGGTCGAGGTCGTCGCCGCACGCGACGGCGCGGTGGCGGAAGGCGGTGCGGGTGGTGGCGAGGGAGTGGCCGATGTCCGCGGGAGCGGCGTCCGGGTGTCGCGCCAGGTGGTCGCGCAGCCGTGCCGCCTGGGCGTGCAGGGCGGCGGGGCTGGTGGCTGAGAGCGGCCACAGCACGCGGCCGGAGGCAGGGGCGGGCTCATCGGCGGGGGTGGGCTTTTCGGGGGCGGGGGTGGGCCCCTCCACGACCACATGGCAGTTGGTGCCGCCGAGGCCGAAGGAGGAAACCCCGGCCAACGGGGTGCGTCCGGTGGCGGGCCAGGGCGTCAGGCCTGTCTGAACGCGCAGGTTGAGCGCGTCGAGGGGGATGCGGGGGTTGGGGGTGACGTGGTGCAGCGTGGGGGGAATCTCGCGGTGGCCTGCGCTCAGAAGGACCTTGAGCAGGCCGACGATGCCGGCCGCGCCCTCCAGGTGGCCGATGTTGGTCTTGACGCTGCCGACGGTGAGCGGGTCGCCGTCCGGCCGCCGGGCACCGAGTGCGGCGCCGAGGGCCGCAGCCTCGACCGGGTCGCCCACCGGCGTACCGGTTCCGTGGAGTTCGACGTAGTGCAGGTCGGCAGGGTCGGTGCCGGCCCGCCCGTGGGCGAGCCGGAGAACGTCCTCCTGGGTCTCGCGGCGAGGCACGCCGAGCGCGTCGCCGCCGCCGTCGTTGTTGACGGCGCTGCCCCGGATGACGCCGAGGATGCGGTCCCCGTCGGCGCGGGCCAGGTCGAGCGGCTTGAGAACGAGGACGGCGCCCCCCTCTCCGCGGACGTAGCCGTCGGCGCGCTCGTCGAAGGTGTGGCAGCGGCCGGTGGGAGAGAGCGCGCCCATGCGCTGCGAGGCGGCGGTGGAGCCGGGTCCGGCGATCAGGTTGACGCCGCCCACGAGCGCGGTGGTGGCCTCGTTCGTCCTGAGCAGTTCGCAGGCGAGGTGCACGGCGACGAGCGAGGACGACTGTCCGGTGTCGACGGTGAGGCTGGGGCCGGTCAGTCCGAGGGTGTGGGAGAGGCGGTTGGCCAGCATCGCCCGCCGGGTGCCGGTGAACGAGTGGTGAGTGAGGGCGTCGGGGCCTCCACCGTGGGTGAGTTCGGCGTAGTCGTCCCAGATCGCGGCGGCCAGCACGGCCGTCCGGCTGCCGCGCAGTCCGGCGGGGAGGGTGCCCGCGTTCTCCAGGGCCTCCCAGCCGAGTTCGAGGAGAAGCCGCTGCTGGGGGTCGGTGGCAGCGGCCTCACGGGGAGAGATGCCGAAGAACTCCGGGTCGAAGGTGTCGATGCGGTCGAGGTAGCCGGCGACCGCGGGGGCGCCCTCGGATCGGCGTCCGGCGGGGAGTTCGCGTACGGAGTCGCGGCCCGAGCGGAGCAGTTCCCAGAACGCGTCGGGGCCGTCGGCGCCGGGCAGGCGACAGGCCACGCCGATCACGGCGACGGGTGCGTCACGATCGTGCGGGGCGGGCGGGGCCGTGGCTGCCGACGTCGCAGGAGCCGATACCAAGGGTATCGATGCGTCAGGGGCCGATACCTCGGGTATCGATGCGTCAAAGGCCGATTCCTCGGGCATCGACGCCTGAGGCACCGGTGCCCCGGCCGTCGGCGCCCCGGGCCCCGGTGCGGGCCGGTCCGCCGTGGTCCGCGGGCCGGATCCGTGCACCGTCGACTCGTCGTTCCTCATGCCTTCAGCCCCCGCTGACCAGGTGGTTCCATTGGTGGTGCGGCTTCCTGATGCCGTACGGCGCCCTTCGGACACCGGTCGTCATTGTGTGCGGGTACCGGCGGCACGGCCCCCGTGGTCTCCCCCGGCCACACCCCCAGACTTTCCCGGGGGTCCCCGGCGCGGTCGCCCCCGGGGGTGGGGACGCCGCCGGCCTCCGGGGCGGCCGGCCCCGCGTCAGACGGCCGGCTGCCCGGGGCCGGGGCGAGCAGCGCCGAGGGTACCGATGCCGCGCAGGGCCACGGTGGCCGCGGTGCCGATCGCGTCGAGGAGTTCGCCGGGGGCGGGGTCGTCCGGCAGCACGGTGAGCGCGGTGTTGACGAGGGCTCCGACGAGCGCTCCGACGGCGGCGGCCGCTTCCGCCGGGGTGATCTCGTCCGGGAAGGTGCGCTGCAGGGCTTCGGTGAGTGCGCGCTGGGCACCGGTGATCCGGCGCATGGCGCCCGCCTGGAGCGCGGGTGTGGAGAGCACCAGGCGGATGCGCCGGGAGGCGAGCTCGCCGGAGAGCTCCTGCTCGGCGGCCCCGGTGTCGACCGTGTCCCGCAGGGCGCGCAGCAGCGCGTCGGCGGGCCTCTCGCCGGTTCTGCGCTCCGTCACGCGTCGTACGGCGTCATCGATCCGCAGGCCGGTCTCGGCGAAGAGGATGTCCTCCTTGCTGGGGAAGTACGCGAAGAAGGTGCGGGTGGAGACCTCGGCCGCGGCGGCGATCTCGGCGACCGTCGTCTCGTCGTACCCCTTGGCGTACATGAGTTCCACCGCGGCGGCGATCAGCGTGGCCCGTGTCCGCTGTTTCTTGCGTTCGCGCAGCCCAGGGGCGGGAGTCTGCTCGCCGGACTCGGTGGTGTGCGGAGCGATGGTGGCGGGGACGTCTGTCATGCGCACATTTTATCTACAGCTGCCGCATATTCGCACGCGTTGAAAAATTACATCGAGTGCGATTTGATGGATCCATGGAACGCTTACTGGAACGGCTCGGTGCGCTCTGCGCCCGGCGCCCGTGGCGCACGATCTCCGCCTGGCTGCTGATGGCCGCGGCCCTGCTGGTCGTCGGGCAGGCCGCCGGCAGCACCTTCGTCAACGATTTCCGGGTGCCGAACGCCGAGTCTCAGGAAGCCACCGACGTGGCTCGTGAGCACTTCCCGGACTTCGGTGTGGTCAACGCCCAGGTCGTCTGGAAGGCGCCCGAGGGCAAGCTGGAGGACCCGGCGAACACCGCGGCCGTCCAGCGGATGCTCACGGACATCCGGGAACAGCCCGACGTGGCGGGCGTGGATGATCCCTTCCCCAGTCCCGACGGGGAAGCCGCCATGGTCAACGTGGACTACGACAAGGAGCTGGGCGAGCTCGACGCCTCGCACTACGAGCGGCTGCGGGAGGCAGCCGAGCCGGCTCAGAAGGCCGGTCTCACCGTGGAGTTCCGCGGCATGGTGGTGGACCTCGGCACCGAACCGTCCACCAGCGGCGCCGAGATCATCGGCGTGGGCACGGCGCTCATCGTCCTGATCGTGGCCTTCGGCTCGGTCGTCGCCGCCGGTCTGCCGCTCGCGGTGGCGCTCATCGGCATCGCCGCCGGCACCGCGCTGGTACTGCTGGTCAGCCTGGTGATGGACATCCCGACCTCGGCACCGATCGTGGCCGTGATGCTCGGCCTGGGCGCGGGCATCGACTACGCCCTCTTCGTGCTCAGCCGCTTCCGCGTCGAACTGGCCCACGGGCACCCACCGGTGAAGGCCGCTGGGCACGCCACGGCGGCGGCGGGACACGCTGTGGTGTTCGCCGGCGGGACCGTCGTCGTCGCCATCCTCGGCCTGATGTTCGCCGGTATCCCCTTCATCGGCGCCATGGGTATCGCGGGAGCGCTGACGGTGGGCGTGATGGTCGTCGCCGCGGTGACGCTGCTCCCGGCCCTCCTCGGTCTGCTCGGCCACCGGGTGGACGCCCTCCCCGTGCCGCGGCTGCGCCGGCGCGGTAAGCCCCGGCCGGCGCCCGACGACGAGGACACCCTGACGTACCGCTGGGGCAGCCATGTGCAGCGGCACCGGGTGCAGTACGCGGTGGGCTCCACCGCCGTCCTCCTGCTGCTGACGATTCCCGTGCTGGGGCTGCGCCTCGGAACGCCCGACGACGGCATCCAGCCCGCCGAACTCACCCAGCGCCAGGCGTACGACCTGGTCGCCGAGCACTACGGGCCGGGCTGGAACGCCCCGTTGGTCATCACCGTCGAGGGCGCCGACGAGGCCGGACTGGGCCGGCTCAAGGACGCGCTGGAGGCGGACGAGGAGGCGGAGACCGTCATGCCGCCCGCGCCCAGCGAGGACGGCAAGGCCGCCGTGGTAACCGTGATCCCGCGGCACGCACCGCAGGACGAGCAGGTCAGCGAGCTGGTGCACCGCATCCGCGACGACCTCGCCCCCCAGGCGCTCGGCCCGGCCGGCGGCACGGCGATGGTCGGCGGCGCGACCGCCGTGGTCATCGACATGGCGGACGTGGTGGGCGAACGCCTGCCATGGGTGATCCTCGCGGTGGTCGGCGCCGGAATGCTGCTGCTGTACGGCATGTTCCGGGCTCCGCTGATCGCGCTCAAGGCCGCGGTGATGACGCTGCTGTCGATCGGCGTCTCGTTCGGGGTCATCATCGCGATGTTCCAGTGGGGCTGGGGCCTGGACCTGCTGGGCCTGGACAAGACGGTGCCCATCATGTCGGCCGTGCCGATGCTGCTGTTCGCGGTCCTGTTCGGACTCTCCATGGACTACGAGGTGTTCCTGCTGTCGGCCGTCCGGGAGGCGTACGACCGTGACGGGAACGCGCAGCGGGCCGTGGTGCAGGGCATCGGTTCGACGGCCCGGGTGATCACCACGGCGGCCATCATCATGGCGGTGGTCTTCCTCAGCTTCGTCTCGGTACCGGAGACGCTGATCCAGATGATCGGCATCGGACTGGCGACAGCCGTGATCATGGACGCGACCGTGATCCGGATGGTGCTGGTGCCGGCCGTGATGAGCCTGATGGGCGACCGGGCGTGGTGGCGGCCGGGGATGAGCCGGACCGGGAAGGCACAGAAGCCGGAGAGCGTGGAGAAGGCGGAGAAGCCGGAACCGGCGACGGCCGGCGAGAGCTGACGGGCCCGCCGCGACCGCGGCGACACACAGGGAGGGGCCGGGCCCGGACGGGCCCGGCCCCTCCTGACGTCACAGAGGACGCAGGTTCACGCGGCGCAGATTCGCGCGGCGCAGATTCACTCGGTCCCGGCTCCCTCGGTGCCGGTTCACTCCGTGCCGGGCAACTCGGTGCGGGTTCACGCCGTCCCGGTTCACGCCGTCCCGGTTCACGCCGTCCCGGTTCACGCCGTCCCGGTTCACTCCGTGCCGGTTCACTCGGCGACGTAGGTGCGACGCGACCACTCGAACACCCTCAGCCGCACCCCCTCCTGCTCCACGGTCTCGGCCGTCGGGAGGAAGTGCTCGTAGGCATTGCCGAAGAGCACCTTCAGGTTTCCCTCGACGTCGGTCTCGTAGCGGGTGCGCTGCTCGTCCGGCAGCCAGGCCGGACCGCCGCGCAGGACGATGTTGGGCGCGTGCGCGGGCAGGACCTCGGGCTGGGCTGAACTCATACGGCATCACTCTCCGTCTCGGATGGTGGGGATGTGGGGGGGGGTGGGATGGGGTGCGCGTCCGACGGGCGCCGGCCGCGCGGCACGTCAGCGCGGTTCCGCGCCGAACGCCGTCAGACAGGTGCGTACCGCCGCGCCGACGGCGGGCCACTGGTCCCCGAGGTAGAAGTGGCCGCCGGGGAAGGTGCGCAGCGTGAAGGCACCGGTGGTGTGCTGTGACCAGGCGCGGGCGTGGTCAGCGTCGACCCGCGGATCGGCGTCGCCGACCATCACGGTGACGGGACAGTCCAGTTCGCGCCCGGGGACATGGCGATACGTCTCGACCGCCGTGTAGTCGGCGCGCAGGGGCGGCAGGATCATTTCGCGGACCTCCGCGTCGTCCAGCAGGCTCGCGGCGGTGCCGCTCAGCGCCCGCACCTCCGCGACCAGGCCGGAGTCCTCCCGCAGATGGACGGTCTCCTCGACGAGTACGCCGGGGGCGCGGCGCCCCGACGCGATCAGCCCGAGCGGCCCCGCGCCGGTCTCCCGCTCCAGCCGGCGGGCCACTTCGTAGGCGATGACCGCGCCCATGCTGTGCCCGAAGAAGACGTAGGGCAGGTCGGTCCATTCCTCCAGTTCCTTGCGGACGCCGTCCACGAGGACGGCGAGATCGGACGGCGGGGCCTCGGCCCGGCGTTCCTGGCGGCCCGGGTACTGCACGCCGAGGACCTCGGCCGTGGGCCCGAGCGCCCGGTGCAGCGGGTGGTAGAACGAGGCCGACCCACCGGCGTGCGGGAAGCAGACCAGACGGACTCCGGGTGGGGTGGCCGAGGCGGGGGCGAACCTGCGGATCCACAGGTCCGTGTGCGTGTCGGTGGACGGCATGGGCGGTGGTGCCTCCTGGTTGTCGTGCGCGTCGTGCGTCCTGCGTCCTGCGTCGTGCGTCCTGCTAATTGCGTGTCGAGAGTCGCGTGGTGCGTGTTGCCTGCTGCGTCGTGCGTGGTGCGGCCCCCGCCGGTGCCCGTCGGTGCCGGCACCGGCGGGGGACTGGGGAGGGTCAGTCGGCCGCGGTCCCGGGCGAGGCTCCGGCGGTGGCCCCGGCCGTGAAGAGGTGCACCGGGGTGCGCAGCCAGTAGCCGGAGCGCTGGAACGGGTAGGTCGGCAGGTCGGCCAGACGGTGTGTGGCCTCGCCGCAGACCCGGTCCCAGGCGACGGCGGCACCGAGCGTGTGCAGCCGGGCGAGTGCGGCCGGCACGGCGGCTGCCGTGCCGTCTCCGGTGACCGGCAGCGGGACGCGGTCCGTCACCGGCTCCGACGGCAGGGCGCCGCCGAGGTCGAGGACGACGGCCCCGGCGGGTGCCGCACCGCTGCCGCCGTCCCAGGCGGCAGCCCAGTAGGCGGCCGACCCCGGTTCCACGCCCTCGGCGTCGACCGGCGGCAGTGCGGTCCCGGGCGGCGGCGGGGTCAGCGCGGCGACGGCGGCCTCCAGGTTCTCGCCCGTGCCGAGGGCGAGCACGAGCCGTGCCGCCTCGTCCTCGTCCAGTGCCCCGGCCGCGACGGCCGCGGCCACCGCCCCCGGGCCCTGCCCGGTGGTGGCCACCGGCCGTACGCCCCAGGAGGACAGCTGCCGGAACAGGGCGAGCCCGAACGCGTAGGACGCGGCGTGCACGGTCGCCGGTGCGGTCGCGACCGCACCGGGGCCGGCCATGCCGGACGCGCCGGCACCGGGCTCGGGCCCGTCGGCCGTGCCGGGGGTTTCGGCCAGCAGCAGGTCGAGCGGTGACTGCTCCAGCAGCGGTTCGAGCCGGGCGCAGAGCGCGTCGAGCGCGTCGGCGAACTCCGGCAGGGCGGCATGGAGCCGGCGTGCCGCGCCCGGGGGCACGGGTGAACCGCCGAAGGTGACGGCGACCGGCCGGTCGCCGGTGGCCGGCGTTCCGAGGATCACGGAGTCACCCTCCTGTCCCCGTTCCACGGCGGCCAGGCCGTCGAGGAGCGCTTCCCGGTCGGCTGCGAGGACTACGGCCCGGTCGGTGAAGGCCGAGCGGCCCACCGCCTGGGTCCACGCCACGTCGGCGACGTCGGTGCCGGGCCGCGCGGTGAGGTGCGCGCGCAGCCGGGCGGCCTGCTCGCGCAGCGCCTCCGCGCCGCGCGCCGACAGCACGACGGGCGCCACGGGCAGGCCGCCTGTGCGGCTGCCCCGCGCGGAGGGTTCGGCGTCGTCGGCGGCGGGCTGTTCGAGCAGGACGTGGACCTTGGTGCCGCTGGCGCCGAAGGACGACACCCCGGCGCGGCGGGCCCGGCCGGTCTCGGGCCACGGGGTGCTCTTCTGCACCAGCCGCACTCCCCCGGTCTCCCAGTCGACATGGCTGCTCGGCTCGTCCGAGTGCAGGGACCGGGGCAGGCTGCCGTGCGTCAGGGACAGCACCGTCTTGATGACGCCGATGACGCCCGAGGCGGCCTGCGGGTGGCCGATGTTGGACTTGACCGTGCCGAGCCAGAGCGGCCTTGCCGGGTCGCGGTCCTGTCCGTAGACCGCCATCAGTGCCTGCGCCTCGATCGGGTCGCCGAGGGCGGTCCCGGTGCCGTGTCCCTCGACCACGTCCACGTCGGCGGGCGCGAGACCCGCGTTGGCGAGGGCCTGCCGGATGACCCGCTGCTGGGAGGGGCCGTTGGGCGCGCCGATGCCGTTGCCGGTGCCGTTGTGGTTGACGGCGCTGCCCCGGATCACGGCCAGGACGCGGTGGCCCCGGGCGCGGGCGGTCGACAGGCGCTCGACCAGCAGCATGCCGGCGCCTTCGCCCCAGCCGGTGCCGTCGGCGCCTTCGGCGTACGACTTGCAGCGTCCGTCACTCGCCGCGCCGATGCCCATGTCCGGCGAGACAGCCGGGTTGGCGAGCACGGACGCCCCGCCCGCGAGCGCCTGTTCGCACTCGCCGCTGCGGACCGACTGGCAGGCGAGGTGCAGGGCGAGCGCGGAGGAGGAGCAGCCGGTGTCGAGGGTGAGCACCGGCCCTTCGAGGCCGAGCGCGTAGGCGATCCGGCCGGCGGCGAGCGCCGGGGAGATGCCGCCGCTCAGATACGGCCGGGTCGCCTCGGGGACCTCCTGCATGCCCGTCCAGTAGCCCTGCGAGAAGGTGCCCAGGAAGACGCCGACTGATTGGCCGCGCAGGGAGCCCGGCGCGGTGCCGGACCGCTCCAGGGTCTCCCAGGCCAGCTCCAGCAACAGCCGGTGCTGCGGGTCCATGGCGAGGGCCTCGTCGTCGCCGATACCGAAGAACGACGCGTCGAACCGGGAGGCGTCCCTCAGGAAGCCGCCCTGTCGCACGTACTGCATGCCGGGTACGTCGATCCCGGCCGTGACCAGGGCCTCGACGTCCCAGCCCCGGTCGTCGGGAAGCCCGGCGACGGCTTCGCGTTCCTCCACGACCAGCTGCCACAGGTCCTCGGGCGTGTCGACGCCTCCGGGCAGTCGGCAGCCCATGCCGACGACGACCACCGGGTCGTTCGCGTCGGCGTCCGCCACGGAACGGGAGACGGGCGCGGCGGGGCTGGGCCCGCCGTCGGTCCCGGTGGTCTCGTCGCCGAGGAGCGTGCCGCGCAGGTGCGCTGCCAGGTCGCGGGGCGTGGGGTGGTCGAAGACCACCGTGGCGGGGAGGGTGACACCCGTCGCCGCACCGAGCCGGTTGCGCAGCTCGACGGAGGTGAGCGAGTCGAACCCCAGCTCCCGGAAGGGCCGTTCGGCGTCCAGGGCGTCGGGCGACGCGTGACCGAGGACGGCGGCGGCGTGCGTACGCACCAGGTCGACCAGCGCCCGTTCGCGTTCCGCCCGCGGCAGCGCGGCCAGGTCGCGGGCGGCCGGGAGGCCGCCCCCGGTGTCGTCGGCGACGGGCTCGTGCCGCGCGGACCGCAGCAGACGCCGTACGTCCTCCAGTTCCCGCAGGAACGGACGTGTCCGGCTCTCCGCACCGTGGGCCGCACCGGCGGCGATGCGGTCCCATTCGATCAGCGCGAGCGCCACCACGGTCTCGTCGTGGTCGAGGACGTGCTGGAGGGCGCGCAGCGCGGTATGCGGCTCGATCTCCGAACCGCCGCGCCGGCGGAGCTGCGCCTCGGCGGTGCCGGAGGCGATGCCGCCGCCGGACCAGTGCCCCCAGGCGACGGAGGTGGCGGGCAGACCCTGCGAGCGCCGGGCACGGGCCAGCGCGTCCAGATAGGCGTTGCCGGGGGCGTAGTTGCCCTGCCCGGCCACGCCGAAGGTGCCGGCGAAGGACGAGAAGAGGACGAACGCCGTCAGCTCGGCGTCACGGGTCAGCCCGTCGAGGTGGTGCGCACCCCGCGCCTTGACGTGCAGGACGCGGTCGAGCTGAGCGGGTGTCAGGGCGTCGACGATCGCGTCGTCCAGCACGGCGGCCGTGTGTACGACTGCCCGCAGGGGCAGGTCCTCGGGCACGCTGTCGAGCACGCGGGCGAGGGCGTCGCGGTCGGCGACGTCGCAGGCGACGAGGGTGACCCTGGCGCCCAGACCGGTGAGTTCGCGCTCCAGTTCGGCGGCGCCGGGTGCGTCCGGTCCACGCCCGCTGAGCAGCAGCAGATGCGGCGCGCCCTGGGCGGCGAAGTGGCGGGCGACATGCCCGCCGAGCGCCCCGGTGCCGCCGGTGACGAGCACGGTACCCTCGGGCCGCCAGGAGCGCGGCTCCCGCCCGTCGCCCCAGGGCGCCCGGACCAGGCGGTGGGCGAGAACCCCCGACCGGCGTACCGCGACCTGGTCCTCGTCGTCCGTCCCACCGAGTACGGCGGCGAGCCGGGCCAGCGCCCGTGCGTCCGGGTGCTCGGGCAGGTCGACGAGTCCGCCCCAGCGGTGCGGGTTCTCCTCGGCCACGACCCGGCCGAGCCCCCAGACCTGGGCCTGGGAGGGGCTGGTGAGCGGATCGGACGGGGCGGTGGAGACCGCGCCGCGGGTCGCGCACCACAGGGGCGCGTCGATCCCGGCGTCCCCGAGCGCCTGCACCAGGGTGAGTGTTCCGGCCAGCCCGGCCGGGGTGGAGGGGAGGCCGGGCAGCGGGTCCTCGGCGAGCGCCAGCAGCGACAGCACTCCGACGACGTCCGTGACACCCGCTCGGGCCGCGGAGAGCAGCGCCGTGTGCTCCGCGCGGGCGGCGCCCGGGTGGAGGGCGACGCGGAGCGTGTCGGCCCCGGCGTCGTGCACGGCCGTCTCGACGGCTTCGGCCCAGACGCCCGCGCGGTCCGAGGCCGATTCGGGGACGACGAGCAGCCAGGTACCCGAGAGCACGGCCTCCGGCGTGGCGACGGGCCGCCAGGCGGTCTTGTAGCGCCAGGAGTCGATCACGGACTCCTCACGGCTGCGCCGCCGCCAGGACGCGAGGGCGGGGAGGAGGGCGCTCAGATCCTCGCCCTCGGGGTCGAGGTCGAGGGAGGCGGAGAGCGATGCGGCGTCCCCCCGCTCGACGGCCTCCCAGAATCCGGCCTCGGCCGCGTCGGCGGACCTGGGTTCGGGTGCGTCGGACTCTCCCCCCTCCAGCCAGTAGCGGGTTCCCCGGAAGGGGTAGGTGGGCAGCTCGGCAGGTTCCGCGCCGCCGAGGAGCGGGGTCCAGTCGATGGACAGGCCGGCGACGAAGGCCTCGGCGAGCGACGTGACGAAGCGGTGTGCTCCGCCGTCGTCGCGCCGGAGGGAACCGACGGCTCCGGTGGCGCCGGAGTCCTGGATCCCCACGGCGAGGACGGGGTGGGCGCTGCACTCCACGAAGGCCGACAGTCCGTCGGCTATCAGTGCTTTCGTCGTCGCCTCGAACTCGACCGTCTGCCGCAGATTCCGCACCCAGTAAGCGGCGTCCAGAACCTCGGTGTCCAGCAGACCACCGGTCACCGTGGAATAGAACGGAACCGTCGCCGAACGCGGCGTAATCGGGGCCAGAACGTCAAGGAGTACGTCTCGGATCGACTCGACGTGCGAGGAGTGCGAGGCATAGTCCACCGCGATACGCCGGACCCGAACCTCCTCACCCTCCAAGCCTGCCAGCAGCTCGTCGAGCGCGGACGGCTCACCCGAAACGACCGTGGAGGAAGGCCCGTTGACGGCGGCGACCGCCAGACGGTCACCGAACCGCTTAAGCCGTTCTCGTACGGTCTCGGCGGGCAGCGCGATCGACGCCATCCCACCCCGGCCCGCGAGACGCTCACCGATCACCCGGCTGCGCTCAGCAACGATCCGGGCACCGTCCTCCAACGACAACGCACCCGCCACCACAGCCGCAGCGATCTCCCCCTGCGAATGACCCACCACCGCAGCCGGCACCACACCGAACGACTCCCACAACCGAGCCAGCGACACCATCACCGCCCACGACGCAGGCTGCACCACATCAACCCGGGCCAGATCACCCGCCAACTCCACCCGCAGATCCCACCCCACGAACGGGGCAAGCGCCGCAGCACACTCGCGCAGGGACTTATCGAACACCGGGAAGGCATCGGAGAGTTCCAACCCCATCCGCGACCACTGCGCCCCCTGCCCCGGGAACACGAACACCGCCTTCCCCGGACCGCTCGACGCACCCATGACCACCGCCGCGTGCGGCTCACCCGCCGCGACCGAAGCCAGACCGGACAGCAGAGCCGAACGATCGGCCCCCACCACCACCGCGCGCTGGTCGAGGAACGTGCGGTGGGAGGCGAGAGTGGCAGCGGTAGCGGCCGTCGTTAGTTCCGGGCGGCGCTCCACGTGGGCCCGCAGCCGGTCGGCCACGGTGCGGAGCTGCTGCGCGTCCGGCGCCGAGACGATCCACGGCAGCACGGAGGACGGGGAGCCCGCCGGGCGTTCGGGGTCCGGCACGGTCGGAGCCTGTTCGAGGATCACGTGGGCGTTGGTGCCGCTGACGCCGAAGGAGGAGACGGCGGCACGCCGGGACTCCCCCGTCTCGGGCCACGGCTCGGCCTCGGTGAGCAGGGAGACGGCTCCGGACTCCCAGTCGACGTGCGTGGACGGCCTGTCGACGTGCAGGGTCTTCGGCAGGGTGCCGTTGCGCAGCGCCATGACCATCTTGATCACACCCGCCACACCGGACGCGGCCTGCGCATGGCCGATGTTGGACTTGATCGAGCCGAGGCGCAGTGGCCGTTCCGTGCTCCGGCGGCGGCCGTAGGTGGCGAGGAGGGCCTGCGCCTCGATGGGGTCGCCGAGGGTGGTGCCCGTTCCGTGCGCCTCGACGGCGTCCACCTGGTCGACGGTCAGGCGTGCGTTGTCGAGGGCCTGGCGGATGACGCGCTGCTGCGAGGGCCCGTTGGGGGCGGTGAGACCGTTGGACGCACCGTCCTGGTTCACGGCCGAACCCCGCACCACCGCCAGCACCCGGTGCCCGTTGCGGACGGCGTCCGAGAGCCGTTCGACGAGGAGGACCCCGACGCCCTCGGCCCAGCCGGTGCCGTCGGCGGCATCGGCGAACGCCTTGCAGCGCCCGTCGGGGGAGAGTCCCCCCTGGCGGCTGAACTCGGCGAAGACTCCTGGGTCGGACATGACCGTGACGCCGCCGGCGAGGGCCATGGTGCACTCGCCCTGCCGCAGGGCCTGCACGGCGAGGTGCAGGGCGACCAGCGACGACGAGCACGCGGTGTCGACGGTCACGGCCGGCCCTTCGAGACCGAAGGCGTAGGCCACCCGGCCGGAGACCACGCTGGTGGCGAGGCCGGTCAGGGTGTAGCCCTGGATCTCCTCCGGGGCGTCCTTGAGACCGGCACCGTAGCCAGGGGTTCCCGATCCGATGAAGACGCCGGTGCGGCTGCCCTTGAGCGTGTCGGCGTCGATGCCGGCGCGCTCCACGGCCTCCCAGGCGGTCTCCAGCAGCAGCCGCTGCTGGGGGTCCATCGCGAGGGCCTCACGGGGAGAGATGTGGAAGAACTCGGCGTCGAACTCCCCTGCGCTGTGCACGAATCCGCCTTCGCGGACATAGCTCGTGCCGCCTCGGGAGGAGTCCGGGTCGAACAGGGCGTCGAGGTCCCAGCCGCGGTCGGCCGGGAAGGCCGACATGGCGTCGGCCTCGTCGGCGACGAGGTGCCACAGGTCCTCGGGGCTCCGTACGCCTCCCGGGTAGCGGCAGGCCATGCCCACGATGGCGACGGGCTCACTCTGAGCGGCCGTCAGTTCCTTGTTGCGGCGGCGCAGTTCTTCCGCCTCTGTCAGCGACGCCCGAAGTGCTGCGACGAGTTTGTCGGTCGATGTGGTCATGCCAGCTCCGTCTCGGTGTCGCGTCATGCTTCGTTCTTGTGCAGCGCCATGTCGACGAGCGCGTCGACGTCCATGTCCGCGATGGAGGCGGCATCGTGTTCTGCCGTCTCCGGTCCTTCCGTCTCGTCCTCGAACCCGGTCAGGCGGCGCAGGAGGCTCAGGACGCCGGCGTCGCGCAGCGCGGAGAGCGGTACGTCCGCCAGCGCGCGGCGGAACTCGGCCTCCGCCCTGTCGCCGCCCGGGGACGCGTCCCCGGTGCCGGGGGCGAGCTGTTCCAGCAGGTGCTCGGTGAGCGCCGCCGGGGTGGGGTGGTCGAACACGGAGGTCGGGGAGAGGCGCACTCCCGTGGCCGCGCCCAGCCGGTTGCGCAGTTCGACGCCGGTCAGCGAGTCGAAGCCCGCCTCCCGGAAGGGACGTTCGGACTCGACACGGCCGGTCTCGCCGAGCCCGAGGACCGCGGCCGCCTGCTGCCGCACCAGGTCGAGGACGATCCGGTGCTGTTCGGCCCCGGAGGCGGCGTCGATCCGGCGGCGCAGCGCTTCCGCGCCCGAGGCGTTCACGACGCCGGCGGTGCGGCGGCCCGACGTCCGGACGAGCCCGCGGAACAGGCCGGGCACCTCCTCGGCCGTGGCGCGCGCCCGCAGGGTGGCGAGGTCCAGGCCCACCGGTACGAGGAGGGCCTCGTCGGTGGCGAGCGCCGCGTCGAAGAGGGCGAGGCCTTCCTCCGAGGTGAGCGCGCGGACGCCGGACCGGTCGGTGCGGGCGCGGTCGCCGCTGCCGAGGTGGCCGGTCATACCGCTGGCCTCTTCCCAGAGTCCCCAGGCCAGGGACTGCCCCGGCAGACCGCGTGCGTGCCGGCGTTCGGCGAGCCCGTCGAGGAAGGCGTTGGCGGCCGCGTAGTTGCCCTGGCCGGCGCCGCCGAGGATGCCGCCGACGGAGGAGTAGAGGACGAAGGCGGCCAGGTCTGCTCCGGCGGTGAGCTCGTCGAGGTTGACGGCGGCGTCGACCTTGGGCCGCAGCACCCGCTCGACCTGCTCGGGAGTGAGCGATGTCAGCACCGCGTCGTCGACGACGCCCGCCGTGTGGATCACGGCGGTGAGGGGGTGCTCGGCGGGGATCGCTGCGAGGGTCGCCGCGAGCTGGTCCCGGTCAGCGGCATCGCACGCCGCCACCGTGACCACCGCACCACTCTTCTCCAGCTCCACGACCAGCTCGGCCACACCCTCGGCCGCACCACCCCGACGCGAAGCAAGCACCAGATGACGCACACCATGCACGGACACCAAATGCCGGGCCACCAAACCGCCCAGCGTGCCCGTACCACCGGTCACCAGCACCGTGCCCCCGACATCCAGCACCCGGGGCACCGTCAGCACCACCTTGCCCACATGCCGAGCCTGACTCACATGACGGAACGCCTCCCGCGCACGACGCACATCCCACGACGCCACCGGCAACGGCTCCAGCACACCACCCTCAAGCAGACCCACCACCTCGGCCAGCCACCCACCGATCCGCTCCGCACCCGCCTCGATCAGATCGAACGCCCGGTAGACAACGCCCTCGTGGTCGGAGCGCACGGCGTCGGCGTCGCGGAGGTCCGTCTTGCCCATCTCGATGAACCTGCCGCCCCGGGGCAGCAGATCGAGCGAGGCGTCAACGAACTCACCCGACAGGGCGTTGAGGATGACGTCCATGCCCCGGCCGCCGGTCGCGGTGAGGAACCGCTCGCGGAACTCCAGCGACCTGGACGACGCGATGTGCGCCTCGTCCAGACCCAGCCCCCGCAGCGCACCCCACTTCCCCGGACTCGCCGTCGCGAACACCTCCGCACCCAGATGACGCGCCACCTGCACCGCCGCCATCCCCACACCACCAGCACCCGCGTGCACCAGCACCGCGTCACCCGCCCGCACACCCGCAAGATCCACCAACCCCATCCACGCCGTCAGGAAGGCGACCGGGGTGGCTGCGGCGGTCTCGTACGACCAGCCCTCGGGCAGCCGGGCGAGGAACCGGTGGTCGGTACGGGCCACGGGTCCGATGGAGTCGGGCAGAAGCCCGAACACACGGTCTCCGGGAAGCAGGTCCGGCACGCCGGGCCCGGTCTCGACGACGACTCCGGCGGCCTCGTTGCCGATCGCGGGCGCGGCCCCACCGCCGGGGTACATGCCGAGGGCGATGAGGATGTCGCGGAAGTTCAGGCCCGCGGCGCGGATGGCGACCCGCACCTCGCCGGGGCGCAGGGGCTCGTCGGTGGGGTCGGGCAGCGGCGCCAGCACCAGGTCCTCCAGGGTGCCCGTGCCGCCGCGCACCGCGAGCCGCCAGTTGGGGGCGCCGGAGGGCACGGGCAGCGTGTCGGCGGAGGCAGCGCGGGCAAGTCGGGGCCCGAACAACTGCCCTTCTGTTACGCGGAGTTGGTTCTCGCCGGTTGCCACGGCGCTCGCCACCTCGGCCGCGTCGTGCAGGTCCTGGTCGGTTTCGAGCAGGAAGAACCGCCCCGGATTCTCGGTCTGCGCGGTCCTGAGCAGACCCCACACCGCCGCGTGGGCGAGGGCGCCGGCACGGGTGACGACTGCGAGACGGGTTGTGTCGTACCGGGTGTCTCCGAGGAGTCGTTGCAGCAGGGCCAGGGTGTCCCCGACCGCTTGCCGCACGTCGGCGGCGGGATCCACGTACGTAACGAGGAGGTCGGGGATTCCGCGGGCGGCGACGTCGTCGAGTTCGGACGCCGCGCCGAGGACGACGGCGACCGGCGCGGGGCCCTCCGCGGCGGCGAGCGGCACCCAGTCGATGCGGTAGAGCGAGTCATGGCCGGCGGACGACGCGCGCAGGGCCTCCGCGGAGACGGGGCGCAGTGTCAGCGCCGTCACGGACACCACCGGCTCCCCCGCCGCGTCCGCCACGAACAGCGACACGGAGTCACCCCCGACCGGGGTGAGGCGTACCCGGACGACGGACGCGCCGGAGGCGTGCAGTTCGACCCCGCCGAAGGAGAAGGGCAGCAGCGTGGCGCCCTTGTGGGCGTCGACGAGTCCGCCGAGGCCGATGGGGTGCAGGGCGGCGTCCAGCAGTGCCGGGTGCACACCAAATCCGGCGGCCTCCACCCCGTCGGGCAGGGCCACCTCCGCGAAGACCTCACCGGCGCTCCGCCAGGCGGCCCGCAGACCCCGGAAGACCGGCCCGTACGCCGAACCGGCATCGGCCAACTCGTCGTAGAAGGACGCGAGATCGACCGGCTCCGCGTCGGCGGGCGGCCAGGCCGCCAGGTCGTCCGGCTCGGCGCCGGCGGGCTCGGTCAGCAGTCCGGTGGCGTGGAGGGTCCAGGTGTCGCCGTCGTCAGGCCGTGAGTGCACGGCGACGGGTCGGCCGCCCGTGGCGTCCGGGGCCTCGACCACGACCTGGAGACGGACACCGCCCCGCTCGGGAAGGATCAGCGGGGCCTGGAGCGTCAGCTCCTCGACACGCCCGCACCCGACCTCGTCCCCGGCACGCACCGCAAGCTCCACGAACGCGGTGCCCGGCAGGAGAACCACACCACCGACCTGGTGATCGGCCACCCAGGACTGCGCACCACGCCCGACCCGCCCGGTCAGCACCACACTCCCGCCCTCGGCCAGCGACACCGCCGCCCCGAGGAGGGGGTGTCCGGTGCCGGAAAGGCCGAGGCCTGCGGGGTCGGAGGCGCTGTTGCTCCGCTGGAGCCAGTAGTGGCTGCGCTGGAAGGCATACGTCGGCAGATCAACCCGCCGGCCACCCACACACAACGGAGACCAGTCCACCGGAACCCCACACGCCCACGCCCTGCCGATCCCCTCGACCACCGACACGGCCTCGTCACGATCCTTACGGCACAACGCCACCAACACCAACGCCTCGGGATCGGTGAGCGCCTGACCCGCCATCCCCGTCAGCGTCGCGTCCGGACCGATCTCGACCAGAGCCGTCAGCCCACGACCCTCCAACTCCCCCACCGCATCAGCGAACCGCACCTCAGCACGGGCATGCCGCACCCAATACTCCACCGACCCGACATCACCACCACCCCCAACCGTCGACACAAAACCAACCAACGGAGCGTGGAACGTCAACTGCTCCAGCACCTGCCGGAACTCACCCAGCATCGGCTCCATCAACGGCGAATGAAACGCATGCGACACCCCCAACCGCCGCACCCGAACACCCCGCCCGACAAACCCGGCAACAACCTCCTCCACCACATCCCGCGCACCCGACACCACCACCGACGACGGACCGTTCACCGCCGCCACCGACACCACACCCCCACACGGATGAGCCGCGATCGCCTCCATGACCTCGGCCTCCGGGGCTGCGACGGCAACCATCGCCCCGCCCTCCGGCAACCCCTGCATCAACCGGCCACGCGCCTCCACCAACCGCACCGCATCACCCAGCGACAACACCCCCGCCACGTGAGCCGCAGCGATCTCCCCCACCGAATGACCCGCCACCACCTCCGGCCGCACACCCCACGACTCCACCAACCGGAACAACGCCACCTCAAAAGCAAACAACGCAGGCTGCGCCCACCCCGTCCGCTCCACCACCACCTCATCCGGCGACAACCCCAACAACGACCACACTTCCTGCCACACCCCGTCGAACACCGGAAAAGCAGCAGCCAACTCCCGCCCCATACCAACCCGCTGAGACCCCTGACCAGCGAACAGGAACCCCACCCGGCCGTCCTTCACCGCCACACCGGCATCCGTGCCCGGACCTGCCACCGCAGCGGACAGCAAGGCCTCCCGATCACGCCCCGCGAACACCACCCGATGATCCAGATCCGCACGCCCCAACAACGACGCACCCACATCCACCACACCCACACCAGGCCGGTCAGCCAAGTGATCCGCCAAGCGCCGCAGTTGGCTCACCAACGCCGTCTCGGACCGCGCCGACACCACCCACGGCACCACAGCACCACCCGACACAGCCGGCCCCACCTCGGAGACGGGCTCCGACAGATCCGACGACACAGGCGCCTGCTCCAACACCACATGCGCATTCGTCCCACTGATACCGAACCCGGACACCGCCGCCCGACGCGGACGGCCCGTCTCCGGCCACCCACGCTCACTCACCAACAACTCCACCGCACCCGACGCCCAATCCACCTCCGGCGACGGCTCCTCCACATGCAACGTCCGCGGCAGCAGGCCATGGTCCATCGCGAGGACCATCTTCATGATGGAGGCGATACCGGCGGTGGCCTGGGTGTGGCCGAGGTTGGACTTCAGCGAACCCAGGTACAGCGGGTCCCCGCCCGTACGGTCCTGGCCGTACGTGGCCAGCAACGCCTGCGCCTCGATCGGGTCACCCAGCGTGGTACCGGTGCCGTGCGCCTCGACGGCGTCCACGTCACCGGTGGTCAGGCCGGCATTGGCGAGGGCCTGGCGGATGACCCGCTGCTGCGAGGGGCCGTTGGGGGCGGTGAGACCGTTGGATGCACCGTCCTGGTTGACTGCCGAACCCCGCACCACCGCCAGCACCCGGTGTCCGTTGCGGACGGCGTCCGAGAGACGCTCGACGAGCAGGACGCCCGCACCCTCCGCCCAGCCGGTGCCGTCGGCGGAAGCCGCGAACGCCTTGCACCGCCCGTCCGGCGACAGGCCGCGCTGACGGCTGAACTCGACGAACACCTCGGCGTCGGGCATGACGGCCACACCGCCGACGAGGGCCATACCGCACTCGCCGCGCCGGAGGGCCTGCGCGGCGAGGTGCAGCGCCACCAGTGAGGACGAGCACGCGGTGTCGACGGTGACGGCCGGGCCTTCGAGGCCGAAGGTGTAGGCGATCCGGCCGGACATGACGCTGGAGGCGTTGCCGGTCATCGTGTAGCCCTCGGCGCCCTCGGGGAGCTGGCCGAGGCTGGTGACGTAACCGCGGTGGCCTGCCCCGACGTAGACGCCGGTGAGGCTGCCGCGCAGGGCGGCGGGGTCGATGCCCGCGCGTTCCATCGCTTCCCAGGACGTCTCCAGCAGCAGCCGCTGCTGCGGGTCCATCGCCAACGCCTCACGCGGCGAGATCCCGAAGAACCCCGCGTCGAACTCCGCCGCGTCGTACAGGAACCCGCCCTCACGCACG
Organism: Streptomyces sp. NPDC091287; assembly: GCF_044768525.1. Classification (NCBI taxonomy): domain Bacteria; kingdom Bacillati; phylum Actinomycetota; class Actinomycetes; order Kitasatosporales; family Streptomycetaceae; genus Streptomyces; species Streptomyces sp. NPDC091287. The sequence goes on along the minus strand of NZ_JBIVUV010000023.1, from coordinate 78,657 downwards.
TACGACTTCCCCGGGGCGTCCGGGTCCGGGTCGTAGAGCGTGTCCACGTCCCAGCCACGGTTGTCGGGGAAGGGAGCGATGGCGTCGGTGCCGTCCGCGAGAAGCTGCCACAGCTCCTCCGGGGTGGTGACGCCGCCGGGCAGCCTGCACGCCATGCCGACGATCGCGACCGGTTCGTCGGCGGCGACGAGGGCCTCGGGTGCCGGGCCGGCACTGTTCGGGGCGTCGTCGGCGAAGAGCTGCTCCTCGATGTGGCGGGCCAGCGCCGCCGGTGTGGGGTGGTCGAAGACGAGGGTGGCGGGCAGGCGCAGGCCGGTGGCCTGGGCGATGCCGTTGCGCAGGTTGACGGCGATGAGGGAGTCCGCGCCGAGGTCGCGGAACGGGCTGCCCGCGGGAACGGCGTCGGGGTCGGAGTGGCCGAGGGCCGCGGCGGACTGTTCGCGGACGAGGCGCAGCAGTTCGCGGGCGCGGGCGGGCCGGTCGAGTCCGGCGAGCCGCCCGGCGAGGGCGTTGCCGCCGCTGTCGGCGGTGTCGGCGCCGCTGGTGGGGGCGATGGCCCTGCGGGCCTCGGGGACGCCGGTGATCAGCGGGTACGGGCGCACGGAGACGGCGGTGGGGGCGACGCGCGCCCAGTCGATGTCGACGACTCCGACGACGGTGTCTCCCTCCGCGAGGGCGCGGACGAGCGCGGCGACGGCCGTGCCGGGGTCCATGGGGGGCACGCCCTGTGCGCGGAGGCGTTCGCCGATCTCTCCGTCGGCGAGTCCGCCACCGCCCCACGAGCCCCACATGACGGAGGTCGCGGGCAGGCCGAGGCCGCGTCGATGGGTGGCGAGAGCGTCCAGGTAGGCGTTGGCCGCCGCGTAGTTGGCCTGGCCGGTGCTCGGGAAGACGCTGGCGAAGGAGGAGTAGAGGACGAACGCCGACAGCTCGGATCCGCGGGTCAGTTCGTGCAGATGGCGGGCGGCGAGGGCCTTGGCCCGCGCGACGCCTTCGGCACGCTCGGGGGTGAGGGTGTCGATGATGGTGTCGTCGACGACGCCGGCCGTGTGGAAGACGGCGGTGAGCCGTTCGCCGTCGGTGGCGAGGCCGTCCAGCAGGCCGGCGAGGGCGTCGCGGTCCGCCACGTCACAGGCGGCGAGGGTGACGCGGGCGCCCGACTCGGCGAGTTCGCGTGCCAGGTCGGCGGCGCCCGGGGCGTCCGCGCCGCGGCGGCTGGTGAGGACGAGGTGTTCTGCCCCCTCGCGGGCCAGCAGGCGGGCCAGGTGGGCGCCGAGCGCGCCGGTCCCGCCGGTGACGAGGGTGGTGCCCTCGGGCCGCCAGGCCGGTGCCGGGCGGTCGGGGCGCGGGGCGCGGACGAGCCGGGCGGCCAGCAGCCCGGACGGCCGGACGGCCAGTTGGTCCTCGCCGTCGGTACGGGCGAGGGTGGCGGTGAGACGGCGCAGGGCGAGGGTGTCGGCGCTCTCCGGGAGGTCAACGGTGCCGCCCCAACGCTCCGGGTATTCGAGTGCGGCGACGCGTCCGACACCCCAGGCGGGGGCCTGTTCGGGGTGGGGCAGCGGGTCGTCGGCGCCGGTGGAGACGGCTCCGCGGGTGACGCTCCACAGCGGTGCGTCGTGGGAGTGACGGCCCAGGTCGCGGAGGAGGGCCAGGGTCGCGAGGGTGCCGCGGCCGAGGGCCGGGTGGTCGGGGTGGGGCCGCTGGTCGAGCGGGAGGAGCGAGAGGGCGCCGGCGATCGGGGGCGCGTCGGTGAGTGCGGTGCCGAGGGGGCCGGTGAGGCCGTGGTGGGCGGAGGAGCAGTCGACGTCGAGGCGGACGACCTCGGCACCGGCCTCGGCCAGGGCGCGGGTGCAGGCGTCCGCCCAGTGGGCGACGGCGTGCGCGGCCGTGTGCGGGGCGTCGAGGTCCGGTGCGTCGTTGCCCGGTGCCTCGTCGCCGGTGTCCGGACCGTCCGGGAGTTGCGGTACGACGAGGAGCCAGGTGCCGTCGAGGCGGGGGGCGTCGCCGTGGTCGGGGAGGTTCTGCCAGGTGAGGTGGTAGCGCCAGGCGTCCACGGCGGACTGCTCGCGGCTGCGGGTGCGCCACGCCGACAGGGCGGGGAGCAGGTCGCTCAGCCGGTCGGCGTCGAGTTCGAGGGTGTGGGCGAGCCCTTCGAGGTCCTCGCGTTCGACGGCGTCCCAGAATCCGGCCTCGACGACGTCGGCGGCGCCGACCGCCTCGGCGGTCTCGGGGTCGACGTTCTCCAGCCAGTAGCGGGTGCGCTGGAAGGCGTAGGTGGGCAGGTCGGCGACGGGGGCGGCCCCGGCGAGGAGCGGGGTCCAGTCGACGCGCAGGCCGTGGACGGACGCCTCGGCGAGGGAGGTGACGAACCGCTCGGCGTCGCCCTCGCCGCGCCGGAGCGAGCCGACGGCCGCGATGTCGGCGGCGGTCGCGTCGGCGGTCTGGGACAGGCCGAGGGTGAGGACGGGGTGGGCGCTGCACTCGATGAAGCCGGTGTAGCCGTCGGTGACGAGAGCGCGGGTCGCGGTCTCGAACTCGACGGTCTGCCGGAGATTGCGTACCCAGTAGGCGGCGTCGAGCCCGCTCGTGTCGATGACGGTGCCGGTGACGGTGGAGTAGAAGGGCACCTCGGCGGCGCGGGGGGCCACGGGGGCGAGCACGTCGAGGAGTTCGTCGCGGATCGACTCGACGTGGGAGGAGTGCGAGGCGTAGTCGACGGCGACGCGGCGGACCCGGACGTCCTGTGCGGAGAGGGCGGCGAGGTACGCGTCGAGTGCCTCGGGCTCGCCGGAGACGACGGTCGAGGAGGGGCCGTTGACCGCGGCGACGGCCAGCTGGGTGCCGTAACCGTCGATCTGCTCGCGGACGGTCGTGGCGGGGAGGGCGACGGAGGCCATGCCGCCGCGCCCGGCGAGCCGCTGCCCGATGACGCGGCTGCGTTCGGCGACGACGCGGGCGCCGTCCTCCAGGGAGAGCGCACCGGCGACGACGGCGGCGGCTATCTCGCCCTGCGAGTGGCCGACCACCGCGGCCGGGGTGACGCCGAAGGACCGCCACAGGCGGGCGAGGGAGACCATCACCGCCCAGGAGGCGGGCTGGACGACGTCGACCCGGGCGAGGTCGCCCGCGAGTTCGGTGCGCAGGTCCCAGTCCACGAACGGGGCGAGCGCCTCCGCGCAGTCGCCCAGCGCCTGGTCGAACTCCGGGAACGCGGCGGCCAGTTCCAGTCCCATGCGGGACCACTGGGCGCCCTGTCCGGGGAAGACGAAGACCGCCTTGTCGGCGACGGCGCCGGTGCCGACGACGGTTCCGGCGGCCGCGGTGCCGGACGCGACGGCCTCCAGGCCGGCGAGCAGTTCGGTACGGTCGCCGGCGACCACGACGGCGCGGTGTTCGAGGGCGGCGCGGGTGGTGGCCAGGGCGGCGGCCACGTCGGCGGGGGCGAGCGCGGGGTGCTCGCGCAGGTGGGCCAGCAGGCGGCCGGCCTGGGCGCGCAGTCCGTCCGCGCTCTTCGCTGAGACGGTCCAGGGCACCACGGCGGGGGTGACGGGCGGCTGCTGCCCGGCGGTCTCCTCCCCTGCGGCCCGGGTCTGCTCCGGCGCGGTGTGCCCGGTCGCGGACTCCTCGGGCGTCGTCGTGGCCGTCGTGGCCGTCGTGGCCGTGGTGGCCGTCGTGGCCGTCGTGGTCGTCGTGGTCGTCGTGGCCGTCGCGTCCCGCTCGGGCCCGGCGTCGGGGCTCGCGGCTTTCCCCGCCTCGGCTTCTTCCGTCCCGGCTTCCTCCAGGATGATGTGGGCATTGGTGCCGCTAATGCCGAACGAGGAGACGCCGGCGCGGCGCGGCTCGCCGGTCTCCGGCCAGGGGCGGGACTCGGTGAGCAGCGAGACGTCGCCCGCGGTCCAGTCGATGTGCGGTGACGGCTCCTCGGCGTGCAGGGTCCGGGGCAGCACGCCGTGGCGGAGCGCCATGACCGTCTTGATCACCCCGGCGACGCCGGCGGCGGCCTGCGCGTGGCCGATGTTGGACTTGTAGGAGGTCAGGTGCAGCGGCCGGCCGGCGGGGCGGCCCTGGCCGTAGGTGGCCATGAGGGCGTGCGCCTCGATCGGGTCGCCCAGCGGGGTGCCCGTGCCGTGGGCCTCGACCATGTCGACGTCCGCCGTGGTGAGCCGGGCGTCGCCGAGCGCCGCGCGGATGACGCGCTGCTGCGCGGGGCCGTTGGGGGCGCTCAGGCCGTTGGACGCACCGTCCTGGTTGACGGCGGAGCCACGGATCACCGCGAGGACCCGGTGCCCGTTGCGGCGGGCTTCGGAGAGGCGCTCCAGCAGCAGCACGCCGATGCCCTCGGCGAGCCCGAGTCCGTCCGCCCCGGCGCCGAACGCCTTGCAGCGGCCGTCCTTCGACAGGCCGCGCTGGCGGCTGAAGGCGACAAATCCCTCGGGCGTGGACAGCACCGCGGAGCCGCCGGCGAGGGCCATGCCGCAGTCGCCGTGCCGCAGGGCGAGGCAGGCGAGGTGGAGGGCGACGAGCGAGGAGGAGCACGCGGTGTCGAGGGTGACGGCGGGGCCCTCGAGGCCGAAGGTGTAGGCGATGCGGCCCGAGGTGACGCTGGAGTTGCTGCCGGTCAGCAGGTGTCCCTCGACGCCGTCGGGGACGGTGCCGAGGTGCGCCGCGTAGTCGGGGCGGTTGCCGCCGATGAAGGTGCCGATGCGGCGGCCCCGTACGCCGGTGGGGTCGAGTCCGGCCCGTTCGAAGACCTCCCAGGAGGTCTCCAGGAGCAGCCGCTGCTGCGGGTCCATCGCCAGTGCCTCGCGCGGTGAGATCCCGAAGAGGCCCGCGTCGAACCGGGAGGCGTCGTAGAGGAAGCCGCCGTCGCGGACGTACGTCTTGCCGGGGGCGTCGGCGTCGGGGTCGTAGAGGCCCTCGACGTCCCAGCCGCGGTCGGTGGGGAGGTGGGAGACGGCGTCGACGCCGTCCTCGACCATCCGCCACAGGTCCTCGGGGGAGCTGACGCCGCCGGGGAAGCGGCAGGCCATGCCCACGATCGCGATCGGCTCGTGGGCGGCGTCCTCGGCGTCCCGCAGGCGCTGACGCGTCTCGTGCAGGTCCGCGGTCACCCACTTGAGGTAGTCACGGAGCGTCTTCTCGCTGTTGGCCACTGGTGTCTCCCACGAGTCGTTCACGGTGTAGCGGTCGGCAGGTCTGGGCGCCGGGCGGGAGCGGGGGAAGCTGCCGCCCGGCGGGTCGGGGGCCGCTCAGGAGCGGCCGAACTCCCGGCGGATGAACTCGAACATCTCCTCGTCACTGGCGGATTCGAGGTGCTCGGCGACGGAGGCTGGCCCCTCGTCCTGTGCTCCCTCGTCGGCGGTCCAGCGGTCGAGGAGGGCGCGCAGGCGTGCGGTGACGGGCGCGCGTTCGGTCGTGTCGGTGTCGAGTCGGGCCAGGACGGTTTCCAGGCGGTCGAGCTGGGCGTGCAGCGCTTCGGTGGTGGCGGGGGCGTCGTCGAGGAGTTCGGCGCGCAGCAGCACGGCGACCGCGGCCGGGGTGGGGTGGTCGAAGACGAGCCCGGCGGGGAGCCGCAGGCCGGTCGCGCGGCTGAGGCGGTTGCGCAGTTCGACGGCGGTGAGCGACTCGAAGCCGAGGTCCCGGAAGGCGCGGGCGGGCAGCACCTCGCCGGGGCCGTCGTGGCCCAGCGCGGCCGCGGCGTGCTCGCGCACCAGGTCGAGCAGGTGGCGGTCGGCCTCCTCCCCGGTGAGCGCGGAGAGCTTCTCCCGCAGGGTGTGGGACTCCTCGGCGTCGTCCGTGGTGCGCTTCTCGCTCTCGGCGATCCGCTCCAGGGCCGCGCGGGCCTCGGGCAGGTCGTCGAGGAGGCGGGTGGGGCGCGCCATGGTGAAGAGGGAGACGAAGCGGTCCCATTCGATGTTGGCGAGGGCGACGTTGACGTCGTCGTGGTCGACCGCCTGGCGGAACGCCTCGATGCCGAGGTCGGGTTCCAGGAACGGGAGCCCCTGCGCCTGGGCGCGTTCGCTGATGGCCATGCGTTCGGCGGCGTAACTCTCCTGGATGTCCACGGGCCGCCACACGCCCCAGGCGAGTGAGGCCGCGGTCTGCCCGCGTGCGCGCCGCTGCTGTGCCAGGGCGTCCAGGTGGGCGTTGGCCGCGGCGTAGGAGCCGTGCAGGCCGCTGCCCCAGAAGGCGGCGATGGAGGAGTAGAGCACGAAGGCGTCGAGGTCGTGGCCTTCGAAGACGCGGTCGAGGTTCCGGGCGCCGCGGATCTTCGCGTGGTAGGCGCTCTCGAACTCCTCGACGGTGGTCTCCAGGAGCGGGCCGAGGTCGATGTGGGCGGCGGTGTGGACGACCGCGGTGACGGGCGGGCCGTCGGCCTCGACCCGGGCGACGAGCGCGGCCAGTTCGTCGTGGTCGGCGATGTCGCAGCCGGCGATGGTGACACGGACGCCGAGGCCGGTGAGTTCTGTTTCGAGGGTGTCGGCGCCGGGTGCGTCGGGGCCTCGGCGGCTGGTGAGGACGAGGTGTTCGGCGCCGTTGCGGGCGAGCCAGCGGGCGAGGAGCTTACCGAGGGCGCCGGTGCCGCCGGTGATGAGGACGGTGCCGCGCGGCCGGTAGTCGCGGACGGGGGTGCGGTCGGCGGCGAGGTCGCGGACCATCCGCCGGCCGAGGGGGCGCCCGCCGCGGACGGCGATCTGATCCTCGGCGTCGGTGCGGCGCAGCGCGGCGGTGATCTCGGTGACGGCGGTGGCGTCGTCGGTGTCGGGGGCGAGGTCGACGAGGCCGCCCCACAGGCGGGCGTTCTCCAGTGCGGCGACGCGGCCCATGCCCCACAGTTCGGCCTGTACGGGGTCGGCGGGGGTGTGGTCGTCGGTGGCGACGCCGCCGCGGGTGACGCACCACAGGGGTGCGGTGACGCCGGTGTCGGCGAGGGCCTGGAGCACGGCGAGGGTGCCGAGGGTGGCCGTGCTGAGCGTCGGGCTGCCGGGAAGCGGGGAGCCGTCGAGGGACCAGAGGCTGAGCACGCCGGTGAGGTCCCGGCCGTCACCGACGGCTTCGTGCAGGCGGGCGGCGAGTTTGCCCCGGTCGGCGTCGGCGGCGGCGACCGGCAGGAGGTGCGCGTCGGCGCCGGAGGCTTCCAGCCCCCGCAGCGTCGCGGCGACGAACGGTACGGCCACGTGTTCCTCGGGGACGACGAGGAGCCAGGTCCCGGTGAGCGCCGGGGCGGCGGAGGCGGGGGTGAGGGGGCGCCAGGCGGTCTTGTAGCGCCAGGCGTCGACGGTGGCCTGCTCGTGGCGGGTGCGCCGCCAGGCTCCCAGGGCGGGCAGCAGCTCGGGCAGTCCGGCTCCGTCGGTGAGGCGCAGGGTCTCGGTGACGGCGGACAGGTCGCCCCGTTCGACGGCCTCCCAGAAGTGGGCCTCCGCTCGGTCCGCGGGCGGTGCCGCGATGTGCGCGACGGGCTCCGGCTCCAGCCAGTAACGCTTGTGCTGGAAGGCGTAGGTGGGCAGGGGCGTGGTGCCGGTGCCGGGGAGTGCGGGGGTCCAGTCGACGGTGGCGCCGTACGTGAACGCCTCGGCGAGGGAGGCCAGGAAGCGGTCGTGACCGCCGTCGTCGCGGCGCAGGGAGGAGACGGTGACGATGTCGGGGCCCGCGGTCTCCTCGATGGCGAGGGAGAGCACCGGATGGGCGGCGGCCTCCACGAAGAGGGTGTGGCCGGCGTCCACGAGCTGCCGGGTGACCTGGGCGAACTCCACGGTCCTGCGCAGGTTGCGGACCCAGTAGGCGGCGTCGAGGACCGTGGTGTCGAGGGCGCGGGCGTCGACGGTGGAGTGGAACGGCACCCGCGAGGCGCGGGGCGTGATCCCGGCCAGTTCGTCGAGGAGTTCGTCCCGGACGGCCTCGACCTGCGGGGAGTGGGAGGCGTAGTCGACGGGGACGACGCGGGCGCGCACCCCGTCGGCCTCGCAGCCGGCGACGAGTTCGGCGATCGCGTCGGGGTCGCCGGAGACAACGGTGGCGCGGCTGCCGTTGACGGCCGCGACCCCCAGCCGGTCGGCCCAGGGCCGGAGGCGTTCTTCGGTGTCCTCGCGTCCGAGCGCCAGGGAGGCCATGCCGCCGAGGCCGGCCAGGCTGCGGCCGATGACGCGGCTGCGCCGGGCGACGACGAGGGCGCCGTCCTCCAGGGACAGCGCGCCGGCGACGACGGCGGCGGCTATCTCGCCCTGCGAGTGGCCGACGACGGCGGCGGGCTCCACCCCGTGCGCGCGCCACAGCTCGGCGAGCGAGACCATGACGGCCCAGGAGGCGGGCTGCACGATGTCCACCCGGTCGAGGGGGCCGCCCAGTTCGGTGAACAGGTCCCAGTCGACGTGGGGTTCCAGCGCCGTCGCGCAGGCGCGCAGGGAGGCGGCGAAGGCGGGTTCGGCGTCGGCGAGGGCCAGCGCCATGCCGGACCATTGGGCGCCCTGCCCGGGGAAGACGAAGACGGGGCGTGCGGCGCCCTCGCGTACGGACCCGGCGGCGACGGAGGAGGAGGAGGCGCCCGCAGTGGTGCCCGCGCTGCCGCCCGCTGTGGCGAGGCCGGCGAGCCCGTCGAGGAGGGCGTCCGGGTCGGCGGCGACGACGACGGCCCGGTGGTCCAGGGCGGCCCGGCCGGTGGCGAGGGACCGGGCCACGGCGGCGGGGTCGGTGGTGGGGCGGTCGCCGAGGAACGTATGCAGCCGGGCGGCCTGGTCGCGCAGGGCCGCCTCGGTGGCACCGGAGACCACCCAGGCGAGGGCCCTGCCGTTGGTGAACGCCGTCTTCTCGCTGACGGCGGCCGGCTCCTCGGTCGTCCCGCGGACGGCAGCGGGCGCGGGGCGGTCCGCCGGGTCCGGCTGTTCGAGGATCACATGGGCGTTGGTGCCGCTCATGCCGAACGCGGAGACACCGGCGCGGCGCGGGCGGTCCCGGTCGGGCCAGGGCAGGTTCTCGGTCAGCGGGGCGACCGAACCGTCGGACCAGTCGACCTCGGAGGTGAGCTGCGCGGTGTGGAGGGTGCGCGGCAGCACACCGTGCCGTATCCCCTGGATGGTCTTGATGACGCCGCCGACACCCGCGGCGGCCTGGGCGTGGCCGACGTTCGACTTGAGCGAGCCGATCCACAGGGGCCGTTCCCGGGGGCGGTTCCGGCCGTAGGTGGCGAGCAGCGCCTGTGCCTCGATCGGGTCGCCGAGCTTCGTGCCGGTGCCGTGTGCCTCGACGGCGTCGATCTGGTCGGGGGCCAGCCGGGCGTCCTCCAGCGCCGCCTCGATGACGCGTGCCTGGGCGGGGCTGCTGGGTGCGGTGAGCCCGTTGGAGGCGCCGTCCTGGTTGATGGCGGAGCCGCGCACGACGGCCAGCACCTCGTGGCCGTTGCGCCGGGCGTCGGCCAGCCGCTCCACCAGCAGGAGCCCGACGCCCTCGCCGAGGCCCATGCCGTCGGCGTCCTCGGAGAACGCCCGGCAGCGGCCGTCGGCGGACAGCCCGCGCTGCCGGCTGAAGCCCACGAACTCGGCGGGCGTCGACATCACCGCGACGCCACCGGCCACGGCGAGTTCGCACTCGCCCCGGCGCAGTGCCTGCACGGCCAGGTGCAGGGCGACCAGCGAGGACGAGCAGGCGGTGTCGAGGGTGACGGCGGGCCCTTCCAGGCCGAAGGCGTAGGCGATGCGGCCGGAGACCACGCTCGCCGCGCCGCCGGTCAGCAGGTGCCCCTCGAATCCCACGGGCACGGTGGTCAGTCCGGAGCGGTAGTCCAGCGGGTTCGCGCCGACGAACGTGCCGACGTTCTGGCCGCGCAGCGACAGCGGATCGATGCCGCCGCGCTCGAACACCTCCCAGGCCGTTTCGAGGACGAGCCGCTGCTGCGGGTCCATGGCGAGCGCCTCACGCGGCGATATGCCGAACAGCCCCGGGTCGAACCGGTCGGCGCCGTCGAGGAATCCGCCCTGGGTGACGTAGGTGGTGCCCTCCCGGTCGGCGTCCTGGTCGTGCAGCGCGGCGAGGTCCCAGCCACGGTCGGCGGGGAAGGCGCTGATCGCGTCGCCGCCCCCGCTGACCAGCCGCCACAGGTCCTCCGGGTCGCGTACGCCGCCGGGGAAGCGGCACGCCATGGCGACGACGGCGATCGGCTCGTGGTCACGGGACTCGGCTTCGCGCAGCCGCTGCTGGGTCTGCTGGAGGTCGGTGGTGACCTTCCGCAGATAGTCGAGGAGTTTCCGCTCGTCGGCCGGCGTGGACGTGTTCGACATGGTGGGCTCTCCAGTCAGGCGTTCGGGTCGTTGGGGGGCGGGGTGCGTCTCGGTCATGAGGCGCCCAATCCCCTGTCGATCAGGTCGAACAGTTCGTCGGCGGATGCCGAGGCGACGTCCACCGGGGCCGTGTCGTCCTCCTGCGCGGCAGCGGGGTCACCGGCCGCGGGCCCGTCGCCCTCGGACCAGCTCCACAGCAGGCCCTGGAGCCTCCGTGCGAGCTGCTGCCTGGTGGCGGAGTCGGGCGGGGCAGCCGCCAGGGCGGTCTCGAAGTCGCCGAACCGCACCAGGGCGAGCGGTTGGGCCGAGGCGTCGTCCGGCAGCAGCAGGACACGCAGCCGTTCGGCGAGCGCCACGGGCGACGGGTGGTCGAACACCAGCGTGGCGGGCAGTTTCTGACCGGTCGTGGCGGCGAGCCGGTTGCGCAGCTCGACCGCCGTCAGCGAGTCGAAGCCCATCTCCCGGAACGCCCGGCCGGCGTCGACGGACTCCGCCTGCGGACCGTGCCCGAGCACGGCGGCCGCCTGCGCACGGACCAACTCCAGGAGGAGGTGGTCCTGTTCGGGACGGGAGAGGCCTTCGAGCCGCCGGGCGAGGTCGCCGCCCCCGGCGGGCGCGGCCTCCTCCGGGGCCGCCAGCGCACGCGCGGCCTCGGGCACCTCCGCGAGCAGTGCGGACTCCCGGGCCATGGTGAACAGCGCGACGAAGCGTTCCCAGTCCACGTCCGCGACGGCCACCACCGTCTCGTCGTGGTCGATGATCCGTCGCAGTGCGGTGAACGCCGCATCCGCGTCGAGCAGCGGCAGTCCGTGCCGGCTGGACTTCTCGTTCTTCAGCGCGCGCATCTCGGTGTTGCGCTCGTCCCAGTCGTTCGCCGCGTCCCAGATGCCCCAGGCGACGGACGTGGCACGCAGCCCCCGCGTCCGGCGGCGCTCCGCGAGCGTGTCCAGGTGGGCGTTGGCCGCGGCGTAGGCGCCGTGGTCACCACTCCCCCAGAAGCCGGCGATCGACGAGAAGAGCACGAAGGCGTCGAGGTCGCGGTCGGCGAAGAGCGCGTCCAGGTTCTCGGCGCCGAGCACCTTGGCGCGGCAGATCTCCGAGAGCGTGCCGGGGGTGGTGTCCGCGAGCATGCCCAGTTCGATGTGGGCCGCCGCGTGCACGACGGCGGTGACGGGTGGCCCGTCCGCCTCCACCTCCCGCACCAGGGCGGCGAGGGCGTCACGGTCGGCGATGTCGCACGCGGCGAACGTCACCCGGGCGCCCAGCTCCTCGATGGCGGCGGCCAGTTGGGGCGCACCGATCGCGTCCTTGCCGCGCCGGCTGACCAGCACCAGGTGTTCGGCACCACCCCGCGCCAGCCAGCGCGCGAGGTGCCCGCCGATGCCACCGCTGCCACCGGTCACGAGTACGGTGCCGCGCGGCGTCCACGTGCGGCCCGGCGTCCGGCCGCCGAGCGTGGAGCGCACGAGACGGCGTCCGAACACTCCGGCGGCCCGGACGGCGAGCTGGTCCTCGCCCGGGGGCGCGGCCAGCGCACCCACGGCGAGCCGCAGTGCCCGCTCGTCCACCACGGTCGGCAGGTCCATCAGCCCGCCCCACAGCTTGGGGTGCTCCAGAGCCGCCACGCGGCCCCAGCCCCAGAGCTGGGCCTGCGCGGCGCCGGAGAGCCCGTCCGTGTCCGACACAGCCACGGCGTCACGGGTGAAGAGCCACAGCGGGGCCTCGGCGCCGAGGTCGTGGAGCGCCTGCAGAAGAGCGAGGCTCCCGAGCGAACCGCCCGTCAGGGCGGGGAAGTGGGGGTGCGGGGCGTCGTCCAGGCCCCACAGGGCGACCACGCCGGAGAACGGCAAGTCCTCGTCGGCCACTTCGGAGATCCGGGTGGCCAGTCCGGCGCGGTCGGTGTCCCCGGCGGACACCTCCAGCAGACGGACGTCCGCTCCCCTGTCCTCCAGGGCCCGGACGAGAGCGGGTGTCGTCCCCTCCCGCTCGGCCACCGGTGAGACGACGAGCCAGGTTCCGGAGAGGCTCGATCCGTCACCGAGATCGGTGAGGGGCCGCCAGGCGGTCTTGTAGCGCCAGGAGTCGATCACGGACTCCTGACGGCCGGCCCGCCGCCAGGACGCCAGGGCCGGAAGCAGAGGCCGCAGATCCTCACCATCAAGATCCAGCGAAACCGCCAGCGACTCCAGGTCCTCGCGCTCGACGGCCTCCCAGAACCGGTCCTCCACCTCGTCCCGCGACACACCCACCGACGCCGGCAGCTCACCCGACTCCAGCCAGAAGCGACTGCGCTGGAACGGATACGTCGGCAGGTCGACGGTGTCACCGGGAGCGGCCACCAGGGAGCCGAGGTCGACGGGCAGTCCTTCGACGAAGGCCTGCGCCAGCGACGTCACGAACCGCTGAGCGCCTCCGTCATCACGGCGCAGGGACCCGACCACGATGGACGCACCGGACTCCTCCACCCCCACGGCGAGGACGGGATGCGCACTGCACTCGACGAAGGCGGTGAACCCGTCGGCTATCAGTGTCTTGGTCGTTGCCTCGAACTCGACCGTCTGCCGCAGGTTGCGCACCCAGTAAGCGGCGTCCAGCTGCTGGGTGTCGAGCAGGCTGCCGGTGACCGTGGAGTAGAACGGGACTGTCGCCGAACGCGGCGTAATCGGGGCCAGGACGTCAAGGAGTACGTCTCGGATCGACTCGACGTGGGAGGAGTGCGAGGCGTAGTCCACCGCGATACGGCGAACACGTACCTCCTCGCCCTCCAGGACCGTCAGCAGTTCATCGAGCGCGGACGGCTCACCCGAAACCACCGTGGAGGAAGGCCCGTTGACGGCGGCGACCGCCAGACGGTCACCGAACCGCTTAAGCCGTTCTCGTACGGTCTCGGCGGGCAGCGCGATCGACGCCATACCGCCCCGACCGGCGAGACGCTCACCGATCACACGGCTGCGCTCAGCAACGATCCGGGCACCGTCCTCCAACGACAACGCACCCGCCACCACAGCGGCAGCGATCTCCCCCTGCGAGTGACCCACCACCGCGGCCGGCACCACACCGAACGACTCCCACAACCGGGCCAGCGACACCATCACCGCCCACGAAGCAGGCTGCACCACATCAACCCGGGCCAGATCACCCGCCAGCTCCGACCGCAGATCCCACCCCACGAACGGGGCAAGCGCGTCCGCACACTCGCGCAGCGACTTGTCGAACACCGGGAAGGCATCGGAGAGTTCCAGCCCCATCCGCGACCACTGCGCACCCTGCCCCGGGAACACGAACACCGCCTTCCCCGGACCGCTCGGCGTGCCCATGACCACCGCCGCGTGCGGCTCACCCGCCGCGACCGAAGCCAGACCGGACAGCAGAGCCGAACGATCGGCCCCCACCACCACCGCGCGGCGCTCCAGCCGTGCCCGGGAGCGCAGCAGTGCGCCGGCGACGGCGAGGGGGGCGTCGTCGAGGTGGTTCTCGATGTGTGCGTGGAGGCGGTGCGCCAGTCGGCGCAGGGAGTGCTCGGAGCCGGCGGTGAGCGTCAGGGGGACGGCTCCGTGCGGCGTGCCGGCCGGGTCGGTGGCCGGCACGGCGGAGACCTCGTCGGCCGGTGCGGGCTGTTCGACCAGAACGTGCACGTTGGTGCCGCTGATGCCGAAAGAGGAGACACCGGCGCGGCGCGGGCGTCCGGTCTCGGGCCAGGGCTCCGCCGCTGTCAGCAGCGAGACCGCGCCCTGCGACCAGTCGATGTGGGAGGAGGGCTCGTCCACGTGCAGAGTGCGGGGAAGTACCCCGTGCCGCATCGCCATGACCATCTTGATGACGCCGGCGACGCCTGCCGCCGCCTGTGTGTGCCCGATGTTCGACTTGACCGAGCCGATCAGGAGCGGCTGCGCGGGGTTGCGGTCACGGCCGTAGGTGGCCATGAGGGCCTGCGCCTCGATCGGGTCGCCGAGCTTCGTGCCGGTGCCGTGGGTCTCGACGGCGTCCACATCGTCGGCCGCCAGGCGGGCGTTGGCGAGGGCCTGGCGGATGACGCGCTGCTGCGAGGGCCCGTTGGGGGCGGTGAGACCGTTGGACGCACCGTCCTGGTTCACGGCCGAACCCCGCACCACCGCCAGCACCCGGTGCCCGTTGCGGCGGGCGTCGGAGAGGCGTTCCACGAGGAGCATGCCGACGCCCTCAGCGAGTCCGAAGCCGTCGGCGGCGTCGGCGAACGCCTTGCAGCGGCCGTCGGGGGCCAGACCGCGCTGGCGGCTGAACTCCGTGAAGGCGGCGGGCGACGACATGACGGTCACCCCGCCGGCGAGGGCCATGGTGCACTCGCCCTGGCGGAGCGCCTGCACGGCGAGGTGCAGGGCGACCAGCGACGACGAGCACGCGGTGTCGACGGTCACGGCCGGGCCTTCGAGGCCGAAGGTGTACGCGATCCGGCCCGAGGCGACGCTCGTGGTGCTGCCGGTCATCCGGTAGCCCTCCAGTCCCTCGGGGACGGGCAGGGAGGGGTGGGTGGCACCGTAGTTGTGGTGGGTCATCCCGGCGAAGACGCCCGTGCGCGTGCCCTTGAGCGAGGTGGGGTCGATCCCGGCCCGCTCCAGCACCTCCCAGGACGTCTCCAGCAGCAGCCGCTGCTGCGGGTCCATCGCCAACGCCTCGCGCGGCGAGATCCCGAAGAACTCGGGGTCGAACCGGTCGGCGTCGTGCAGGAACCCGCCTTCGCGTACGTAACTCTTGCCGGTCGCCGCCGGGTCGGGGTCGTAGAGCGCGTCGGCGTCCCAGCCACGGCCGGACGGCAGCGGGGAGATCGCGTCGCCCTCACCGGCGACGAGCTGCCACAGCTCCTCCGGGGAGCCCACGCCACCGGGGAACCGGCAGGCCATGCCGACGACGACGATCGGCTCGTCGTCCGCGGCACCACCCTGGTGGACGGCGGCTACCGGCTCGGCGGCGTCGCCGAGGAGTTCCGCGTACAGATGGACGGCGAGCCCGGCGGGAGTGGGGTAGTCGAAGACGAGAGAGGCGGGCAGGCGCAGACCGGTGAGGGTGTTGAGGCGGTTGCGCAGTTCGACGGCGGTGAGCGAGTCGAAGCCGAGGTGCCGGAAGGCGCGGCTCTCGTCGACGGAGGCGGGGTCGTCGTGGCCGAGGACGAGCGCGGCGTTGCGGCGTACCAGGTCGGTGAGTTCGCGGCGCCCGTCGCCCTCGGGCAGTGCGACGAGCCGGCCGACCAGTTCGGACGCCTCCTGCTCGTCCTCCGCGACGGCGGCCGGGGCGGCCTCGGAGAGCGCCTGACGGGCCTCGGGGATCTCGTCGAGCAGGTGGCTGGGCCGCTCGGAGGTGAAGACCACGGCGAAGCGGTCCCACCGTATGTCGATGACGACGGGGCAGGTCTCGTCGTGGTCGAGGATCTGCTGCAGCGCCCGGGTGGCGGGTTCCGCGTCGAGCGCGAACACGCCGTGCCGGCGCGCCCGGTCGCCGACCGCGCCCTCGGCCATGCCCGCGCCGGCCCAGGTTCCCCAGGCGACGGCGGTGGCGGGGAGCCCGGCCGCACGGCGTTGTTCGGCGAGGGCTTCGAGGTGGACGTTGCCCGGAGCGTAGTTGCCGAGGCCGGGGGTGCCGAAGGTGGCCGCGAAGGAGGAGAAGAGGACGAAGGCGGTGAGGTCGCGGTCCCGGGTCAGCTCGTGGAGGTTGTCCGCGCCGCGTGTCTTGACCCTCAGGACCCGCTCGATCCGGTCGGCGTCGAGGGCGTCCACCACGCCGTCGTCGAGGACGGCGGCGGTGTGGAACACGGCGGTGAGCGGCAGCTCCTGGGGAATGCGGGCGAGCTCGGCTTCGAGGGCCTCGCGGTCGGCGATGTCACAGGCGGCGATCGTGGTCCGGGTGCCCGACTCGGCGAGTTCGGCGATGAGTTCGGCCGCGCCGGGCGCGTCCGGTCCGCGCCTGCTGAGCAGGAGGAGGTGCGGGGCCCCGTTGCGGGCGAGCCACCGCGCGATGTGCGTGCCGAGGGCGCCGGTGCCTCCCGTGACGAGGACGGTGCCCTCGGGCCGCCAGGTACGCGGCGGGACGGCACCCCCGAGCGGTGCCCGCAGCATGCGGCGGGCGAGGAGCCCGGTGGCCCGGAGCGCGAGCTGGTCCTCCCCGTCGCGGCCGGACAGTGCGGTGGCGAGGAGGCGCAACGCGGTGGAGTCGGCCTGCTCCGGCAGGTCCACGAGCCCGCCCCAGAGCCGCGGCTGCTCCAGGGCGACGACGCGGCCGAGGCCCCACAGCTGGGCCTGGGCGGCATCGAGCGGTGGCTCGTCGGGACGGGTTCCGACGGCGCCTCGGGTGGCGCACCAGAGCGGCGCGCCGAGCTCGCTGTCGGCGACGGCCTGGATCAGGGCGAGGGAAGCGGCGTAGCCGGTGGTGAGGGTGGTCTGCCCGGGGTGCGTCCGCCCGTCGAGCGCCAGCAGCGAGAGTACGCCGCTGACATGGTCGTCGCCCGCTGCGGTGCGCAGGGCGGCGGCGAGCATGTGCCGGTCGGCCGTCGCGGCGTCGGGGGTGAGGAGGGTGACCCGGGCGCCCGCGTCGCGCAGCGCGCGCTGGGCGGCCTCGTGCCACACCTGCGGTCCGGCGGCGTCGGGCGAGACGACGATCCAGTGCCCCTCCAGCCGTGCCGTGCCCGGGTCGGCCAGCGAGTGCCAGGCGATCCTGTAACGCCAGGAGTCGGTCTCGGACTGCTCGCGGCTGCGGTGCCGCCAGCCGGCCAGGGCGGGCAGCAGATCGCGCAGGTCGTTTCCGTCGAGGTCGAGCGCGGTGGCGAGCGCGGGCAGATCCTCGCGCTCGACGGCATCCCAGAAGTCGTCCTCGGCCGCGTCGCGTGGAGTGGTGGCGGTGGGCGGGCGGTGGGCCAGCCAGTAGGGCCGCCGCTGGAAGGCGTACGTCGGCAGCTCCGCGACGGGCCCCTGGCCGATCAGCGTGGACCAGTCGGCGGGCAGGCCGTGGGTGAATGCCTGCGCCAGTGACGTCACGAATCGCTGAGCGCCTCCGTCATCACGGCGCAGGGACCCGACCACGATGGACGCGCCGGACTCCTCCACCCCCACAGCGAGGACGGGATGCGCGCTGCACTCCACGAAGGCCGACAGCCCGTCGGCTATCAGTGCTTTCGTCGTCGCCTCGAACTCGACCGTCTGCCGCAAGTTGCGCACCCAGTAAGCGGCGTCCAGAACCTCGGTGTCGAGCAGGCTGCCGGTGACCGTGGAGTAGAACGGGACCGTCGCCGAACGCGGCGTAATCGGGGCCAGGACGTCGAGGAGTACGTCTCGGATCGACTCCACGTGCGAGGAGTGCGAGGCGTAGTCCACCGCGATACGCCGGACCCGGACCTCCTCACCCTGAAGGACCATCAGCAGCTCGTCCAACGCGGACGGCTCACCCGAAACCACCGTGGAGGAAGGCCCGTTGACCGCGGCGACCGCCAGACGGTCACCGAACCCCTCGACCCGCTCCCGTACCGTCTCGGCGGGCAGCGCGATCGACGCCATACCGCCCCGGCCGGCGAGACGCTCACCGATCACCCGGCTGCGCTCAGCAACGATCCGGGCACCGTCCTCCAACGACAACGCACCCGCCACCACAGCCGCAGCGATCTCCCCCTGCGAGTGACCCACCACCGCAGCCGGCACCACACCGAACGACTCCCACAACCGAGCCAGAGAAACCATCACCGCCCACGAAGCAGGCTGCACCACATCAACCCGGGCCAGATCACCCGCCAACTCCACCCGCAGATCCCACCCCACGAACGGGGCAAGCGCGTCCGCACACTCACGCAGCGACTTATCGAACACCGGGAAGGCATCCGCCAGTTCCAACCCCATCCGCGACCACTGCGCCCCCTGCCCCGGGAACACGAACACGGGGTTGTGCGTCCCGTCGGCTGCCGTGCCCTGGGTGACTCGGGTATCGGGCGTGCCGTCGGCGAGGGACCGCAGACCGCCGAGCAGGTCGTCCGGCCGGGTGCCGACGATCACGGCGCGGTGGCCGAGCGAGGCGCGCGTGGTGAGCAGGGCGCGGGCGACCTCGGTGGAGGGACGTTCGTGGTCGGTGAGGTGGTCGAGCAGGCGGGCGGCCTGGGCGCGCAGGGCCTTGGGGCCGGCGGCGGAGATCGCCCAGGGGAGGGTGTCCGTCGCCCGGTGGTCCCGGTCCGCGTCAGGTGCGGCGGGAGCGTCGTCCGGCGCCTCGGCGGGGGCGGCCTCGATGACGACGTGGGCGTTGGTGCCGCTCACGCCGAAGGAGGAGATGCCCGCGCGGCGGGGCTCGTCGCCGGCCGGCCAGGGGCGGGGGTCGGTGAGCAGGGCGACGGCTCCCGCGTCCCAGTCGACGCGGGGGGTCGGTTCGGCGATGTGCAGGGTCCTCGGCAGGGTGCCGTTGCGCAGCGCCATGACCATCTTGATCACACCGCCGACGCCTGCGGCGGCCTGTGAGTGGCCGATGTTGGACTTCAACGAGCCAAGCCACAGCGGGTTTTCGGGGTCGCGGCCCTGGCCGTAGGTGGCGAGGAGGGCCTGCGCCTCGATCGGGTCACCGAGGGTGGTACCGGTGCCGTGCGCCTCGACGGCGTCGACCTGGTGGGAGGCCAGGCCGGCGTTGGCGAGGGCCTGGCGGATGACGCGCTGCTGCGAGGGCCCGTTGGGGGCGGTGAGACCGTTGGACGCGCCGTCCTGGTTGACGGCGGTGCCCCGCACCACCGCCAGTACGTGGTGCCCGTTGCCGCGGGCGTCCGACAGGCGCTCCACCAGGAGGACGCCGACGCCTTCCGCCCAGCCGGTGCCGTCGGCGGAGGCGGCGAACGCCTTGCAGCGGCCGTCGGTGGCGAGGCCGCGCTGGCGGCTGAACTCGGCGAAGAGTTCCGGGGTGGGCATGACGGTGACGCCGCCCGCCACGGCGAGGGAGCACTCGCCCTTGCGCAGAGCGGTGACCGCCAGGTGCAGGGCGACGAGCGACGAGGAGCACGCGGTGTCGACGGTGACGGCCGGGCCTTCGAGGCCGAAGGTGTAGCTGATCCGGCCGGTGACGACGCTGGCGGCCTTGCCGGTCATCGAGTAGCCCTCGACGCCGTCGGGAAGGTCGCTCTGGCCGAAGGTGACGCCGTATCCGGGGTGCCCGGCGCCGATGAACACGCCGGTGTCGGAGCCCTTGAGGTGGGCCGGGTCGATCGCCGCGCGCTCGACGGCCTCCCAGGTGGTCTCCAGCAGGATGCGCTGCTGGGGGTCCATCGCGAGGGCCTCGCGCGGGGAGATGCCGAACAGTTCGCCGTCGAACGCGGCGGCGTCGTGGAGGAATCCGCCTTCCCGGACGTAACTGGTCCCGGGGTTGCGCAGCTCGGGGTCGTAGAGCGCATCGAGGTCCCAGCCGCGGTCGGTGGGGAAGCCGGACACGGCGTCGCGGCCGTCGGCGACCAGTCGCCACAGGTCCTCGGGGGACGTCACGTCCCCGGGGTAGCGGCAGGCCATGCCGATGATGGCTATGGGCTCGTGGTCGCGCTCCTCCAGCTCGGTGATACGACGCCGGGCCTGGCGCAGATCGGTGGTGGCCCGCTTGAGGTAGTCACGAAGCTTTTCTTCGTTGGTGGTCATGATCGCTTCTCACCTGTCCTGGACCGCGTCACGGGGTTTCGAGTTCGTCGTCGAGGAAGCCGAACAGCTCCTCGTCGGTGGCCGAGCGCAGATCCTCGGCGGAGTCGTCGGCGGCCGGAGCCGCCTTGGTGTCCCACTGGGAGAGCAAGGTGCGCAGCCGCAGGGTGACCTCGGTGTGGGCGGTGGCGTCCACGTCGAGGGACTTGAGGGTCTGCTCCAGCCGGTTCAGCTCCGTCAGGAGGCGGGGCACGGCCTGCGCTCCCCCGTCGGGGGCCAGGCCTTCCAGCAGGTGTTCGGTGAGCGCCGCCGGTGTGGGGTGGTCGAACACGGCCGTGGGCGACAGTCGTACGCCCGTTGCCGCACCCAGCTTGTTGCGCAGTTCGACGCCGGTCAGCGAGTCGAAGCCCGCTTCCCGGAAGGGGCGTTCGATCTCGACCTGGGCGGCCTCCGGCAGCGCCAGAACCGCGGCGGCCTGCTGCCGGACGAGTTCGACGATCAGCCGTCGGCGCTCGGGCTCGCCGGCCGCGTCGAGGCGGCGGCGCAGTGCGTCGGCGCCCGAGGTGTCCGCCTCTCCCGCGACCGTACGCCGGCCGGCGGCGCGGACCAGTCCGCGGAAGAGGGGCGGCAGTTCGCCGTCGGAGGCGGCGCGGGTCCGCAGGGTGCCGAGGTCGAGGTGGAGCGGTACGAGGAGGGCCTCGTCGGTGGCGAGCGCCGCGTCGAAGAGGCCGAGGCCTTCCTCCGAGGTGAGCGCGCGGACCCCGGTGCGCTCCATGCGGGCGCGGTCGCTGTCCCCCAGGTGTGCGGTGAGCGTGCTCTCCTCTTCCCAGAGTCCCCAGGCCAGGGACTGCCCCGGCAGGCCCCGGGCGCGCCGGCGTTCGGCGAGCCCGTCGAGGAAGGCGTTGGCGGCCGCGTAGTTGCCCTGGCCCGGCGTGCCGACGACACCGGAGGCGGAGGAGTAGAGGACGAAGGCGGCCAGGTCTGCTCCGGCGGTGAGCTCGTCGAGGTTGACGGCGGCGTCGACCTTGGGCCGCAGTACCCGCTCGACCTGCTCGGCGGTCAGGGTGTCGAGTGCCCCGTCGTCGGACACACCGGCGACGTGGATCACGGCGGTGAGGGGGTGCTCGGCGGGGATCGCCGCGAGGGTCGCCGCGAGCTGGTCCCGGTCAGCGGCATCGCACGCCGCCACCGTCACCACCGCACCACTCTTCTCCAGCTCCACGACCAGCTCGGCCACACCCTCGGCCGCACCACCCCGACGCGAAGCAAGCACCAGATGACGCACACCGTGCACGGACACCAAATGCCGGGCCACCAAACCGCCCAGCGTGCCCGTACCACCCGTCACCAGCACCGTGCCCCCGACATCCAGCACCCGGGGCACCGTCAGCACCACCTTGCCCACATGCCGAGCCTGACTCACATGACGGAACGCCTCCCGCGCACGACGCACATCCCACGACGCCACCGGCAACGGCTCCAGCACACCCCCCTCCAGCAGACCCACCACCTCGGCCAGCCACCCACCGATCCGCTCCGCACCCGCCTCGATCAGATCGAACGCCCGGTAGACAACGCCCCTGTGGTCAGCGGCGATTGTCTCGGGGTCACGGATGTCGGTACGGCCCATCTCGATGAACCTGCCGCCCCGGGGCAGCAGATCGAGCGAGGCGTCAACGAACTCACCCGACAGGGCGTTGAGGATGACGTCCATGCCCCGGCCGCCGGTCGCGGTGAGGAACCGCTCGCGGAACTCCAGCGACCTGGACGACGCGATGCGCGCCTCGTCCAGACCCAGCTCCCGCAGCGCACCCCACTTCCCCGGACTCGCCGTCGCGAACACCTCCGCACCCAGATGACGCGCCACCTGCACCGCCGCCATCCCCACCCCACCAGCACCCGCATGCACCAGCACCGCATCACCCGCCCGCACACCCGCAAGATCCACCAACCCCATCCACGCCGTCAGGAAGACGAGGGGTACGGAGGCCGCGGTCTCGTACGACCAGGCATCGGGCACGCGGACGACCATGCGCGCGTCGGCGACGGTCCGGGTGGCGAAGGCGCGCGGGACGATGCCCAGGACACGGTCGCCCGGCGCGAGATGCGTGACGCCGGGCCCGGTCTCCAGGACGACGCCGGCGGCCTCGTCGCCGAGCCAGGGCGCGGACTCACCCGGGTACATGCCGAGCGCGATCAGCACGTCGCGGAAGTTGACGCCGGAGGCCCGTACGGCGATCCGGACCTGTCCGGGCTCCAGCGGCGCGTCCGCCTCGGGGGCGGGAGCGAGACGGAGGGCGTCGAGCGATCCGGCCTTCGCGGTCTCCAGCCGCCACGGCCCGTCGGCCGGGGGCCGCAGCGTGTCGGAGCCGCCGGCCCGGGCCAGTCGCGGCACCCGCACCTCGCCGCCGCGCAGCCGGATGTGGTCCTCGCCGGGTGCGACCAGGGCGGCGAGCTCGTGGGCCGGGAGGGTGTCGTCGTCGGTGTCGAGCAGCAGGAACCGTCCCGGGTGTTCGGCCTGAGCGCTCCTGACGAGGCCACGCACGGCCGCGTGGGCCGCGTCGTCGCCGTGCGTGACGACGAGCAGGGGCGCGTCGGCCCCGAGGTTCTCGTCGCGCAGCCGCAGACGGGCCAGGGCGATGGTCCGGTCCACGGCCTCACGGACGCCGAGGTCCCGGGGTACCCGGGCGATCACCAGCTCCGGAGGTTGGAGCCCATCAGTTGCGTGAGTTGCATCGGGTACGTCGGTTACGTGAGTTGTATCGGGTACGTCGGTTACGTCTATGGCGTACGCGTCGGGCGCGCCGGACGCGCCGGGGACCAACTCGGCGACGGTCTGCGGCGCCTGGCCACCGCCGGTGCGGACAGCGGGCACCCAGTCGACGCGGTACAGCGAGTCCTGGCCCACCGACGCCGCGCGTAGCGCCTCCGCCGAGACGGGCCGCAGGGCGAGCATGTCGACGGACGCGACCGGCCGGCCCGAGGCGTCGGTCATCAGCAACGACACGGCGTTCCCGCCGACCGGGGAGAGCCGCACGCGCAGGAGCGTCGCACCGGTGGCGTGGATCTCCACCCCGTCGAACGAGAACGGCAGCATCGCCCCGCCTTGAGCGTCGACGAGTCCGCCGAGGCCGATGGGGTGCAGGGCGGCGTCCAGCAGTGCCGGGTGCACACCAAAACCAGCGGCCTCCACCCCGTCGGGCAGGGCCACCTCCGCGAAGACCTCACCGGCGCTCCGCCAGGCGGCCCGCAGGCCCCGGAAGACCGGCCCGTAACCGGGTCCTTCCTGCGCCAGCGCGGCGTAGAAGTCGGCCAGCTCGACGGGCTCGGCATCGGCGGGCGGCCAAGCAGCAAGGTCCTGTTCCGCCGTGGAGCGGGTCGGGGCGAGCCTGCCGGTGGCGTGGAGGTTCCAGTCGCCGTCGTCGGCGTCTTCCGCGAGCGAGAAGACCGAGACCGGGCGCCCGTCGGTCTCGTCGTCGTCACCGACGACGACCTGGATGCGCACAGGGCCTTCTTCGGGGAGGATCAGCGGGGCCTGGAGCGTCAGCTCCTCCACACGACCGCACCCGACCTCGTCCCCGGCACGCACCGCAAGCTCCACGAACGCGGTGCCCGGCAGGAGCACCACACCACCGACCTGGTGATCGGCCACCCAGGCATGGGAGGCACGGGACAGGAGTCCGGTGAGCACGAGCCCTCTTCCGTCGGCCATGGGGAGGGCGGCGGTGAGGAGGGGGTGTCCGGTGTTGGAGAGCCCGAGGCCTTCCGCATCGCCCGACACATGGGCCTTGGGAAGCCAGTAGTGGCTGCGCTGGAAGGCATACGTCGGCAGATCAACCCGCCGGCCACCCACACACAACGGCGCCCAGTCCACCGGAACCCCACACGCCCACGCCCTGCCGATCCCCTCGACCACCGACACGGCCTCGTCACGATCCTTACGGCACAACGCCACCAACACCAACGCGTCGGAATCGGTGAGCGCCTGACCCGCCATCCCCGTCAGCGTCGCGTCCGGACCGATCTCGACCAGAGCCGTCAGCCCACGACCCTCCAACTCCCCCACCGCATCAGCGAACCGCACCTCAGCACGGGCATGCCGCACCCAGTACTCCACCGACCCGACATCACCACCACCCCCAACCGTCGACACAAAACCAACCAACGGAGCGTGGAAATCAAGCGTGTCCAAAACCTGCCGGAACTCGCCCAGCATCGGCTCCATCAACGGCGAGTGAAACGCATGCGACACCCCCAACCGCCGTACCCGAACACCCCGCGCGACGAACCCGGCGACAACCTCTTCCACCACGTCCTGCGCGCCCGACACCACGACGGACGACGGACCGTTCACCGCCGCGACCGACACCGCATCCCCACGCGGATGAGCCGCGATCGCCTCCAGCGCTTCCGATTCCGGGGCTGCGACGGCGACCATCGACCCGCCCTCCGGCAATGCCTGCATCAACCGGCCACGCGCCTCGACCAGCCGCACCGCATCACCCAGTGACAAGACCCCGGCAACGTGAGCCGCAGCGATCTCCCCCACTGAATGACCCGCCACCACCTCCGGCCGCACACCCCACGACTCCACCAACCGGAACAACGCCACCTCAAAAGCGAACAACGCAGGCTGCGCCCACCCCGTCCGCTCCACCACCACCTCATCCGGCGACAACCCCAACAACGACCAGATCTCCCGCCACACCCCACCGAACACCGGGAAAGCAGCAGCCAACTCCCGCCCCATACCAACCCGCTGAGACCCCTGACCAGCGAACAGGAACCCCACCCGGCCGTCACCCACACCGGCCACGCCGGCCACACCACCAACACCGGACGACAGGGCCGCCCTCAACCCATCCAGATCACGCCCCGCGAACACCACCCGATGATCCAGATCCGCACGCCCCAACAACGACGCACCCACATCCACCACACCCACACCAGGCCGCGCACCCACAAAGGCCGCCAACCGCTCCACCTGACCCGCCAACGCGGCCTCGGACCGCGCCGACACCACCCACGGCACCACAGCACCACCCGACACAGCCGGCCCCACCTCGGAGACGGGCTCCGACAGATCCGACGACACAGGCGCCTGCTCCAACACCACATGCGCATTCGTCCCGCTGGCACCGAAGGAGGACACCGCCGCCCGGCGCGGACGGCCCGTCTCCGGCCAGCCGCGGCGCTCGGTGAGCAGGGCGATGTCTCCGCTGTTCCAGTCGACCTTGGGCGTCGGGTCATCCAGGTGGAGGGACTTGGGCAGCGCCCCGTGGCGCATCGCCATGACCATCTTCATGACGCCGCCCATGCCGGCGGCTGCCTGGGCATGGCCGATGTTCGACTTCAGTGAACCCAGGTACAGCGGGTCCCCGTCCGTACGGTCCTGGCCGTACGTGGCCAGCAACGCCTGCGCCTCGATCGGGTCACCCAGCGTGGTACCGGTCCCGTGCGCCTCCACCGCGTCGACCTCGGAGGCGGAGAGCCGGGCGGCGGCCAGGGCCTGGCGGATGACGCGCTGCTGGGCGGGGCCGTTGGGGGCGGTGAGACCGCTGCTGGCACCGTCCTGGTTGACGGCGGTGCCGCGGACGACGGCCAGCACCGGGTGGCCGTTGCGGACGGCGTCCGAGAGACGCTCGACGAGCAGGACGCCCGCACCCTCCGCCCAGCCGGTGCCGTCGGCGGAAGCCGCGAACGCCTTGCACCGCCCGTCCGGCGACAGGCCGCGCTGCCGGCTGAAACCGATGAACACGTCGGGTGTGGCGAGCACGGTCACCCCAGCGGCGAGGGCCATCGTGCACTCGCCCTGTCGCAGGGCGGTCACCGCAAGGTGCAGAGCGGTCAGCGACGACGAGCACGCGGTGTCGAGGGTGACGGCGGGACCTTCGAGGCCGAAGCTGTAGGCGATCCGGCCGGACAGAACACTGCCCGCGTTGCCTGTGCCGATGAACGCCTCCACGTCCTGGGGCACTTGGTCCATCGGGGCGCCGTAGTCGTGGTACATGATCCCCGCGTAGACGCCGGTGCGGGTGCCCTTGAGGGATGTGGGGTCGATCCCGGCCCGCTCGATCGCTTCCCAGGACGTCTCCAGCAGCAGCCGCTGCTGCGGATCCATCGCCAACGCCTCACGCGGCGAGATCCCGAAGAACCCCGCATCGAACTCCGCCGCGTCGTACAGGAACCCGCCCTCACGCACGTACGACTTCCCCGGGGCGTCCGGGTCCGGGTCGTACAACGTGTCGAGGTTCCAGCCGCGGTCGGCAGGGAAGCCGGACACCGCGTCGCGGCCCTCGGCGACCAGATCCCACAGCTCTTCCGGGGAGCCGACGCCACCGGGGAAGCGGCAGGCCATGCCGACGATCGCGACGGGCTCGGCGGCGGCGGCCGTCAGCCGGGCGTTCTCCCGTCGCAGCCGCTCGGCCTCCTTCAGCGTGTTCCGGAGGGCTCCGACGACCTTGTCCTGGTCCGACCGGTCGGCGGCGTTGTCCTGGGATGGAGTCATGGCTCGTTCCTTGGCTTCGGCGCGGTCGGGGTTCACTGGTCGTTCTCGGCGAGGCGGAGGAGGTCGTCGAGGTCCATG
Organism: Streptomyces sp. NPDC091287; assembly: GCF_044768525.1. Lineage (NCBI taxonomy): Bacteria > Bacillati > Actinomycetota > Actinomycetes > Kitasatosporales > Streptomycetaceae > Streptomyces > Streptomyces sp. NPDC091287. The sequence continues at coordinate 52,192 of NZ_JBIVUV010000023.1, read as the reverse complement.
TCGTCGATCCCGGCGGTTCCGTCGCCCTCTGCCGTGCCCCCGGAGTCCCCGTCGGCGGCGGGTGCCCCGATGCCGGCGTCCACGGTTCCCAGTCCGGCGAGGCGAACCAGCGTGTCGAGCACGCCGGCCTCCCGGAGCCGGTTGAGGGGGATGGCGGAGAGCGCCTGGCGAACGCGGCCCTCCTCGGCTGCCCGGGTGTCCGCTCCGTCGGCCGCGGAGAGCTCCGCGCCGAGGTAGCGGGCGAGAGCCGTCGGCGTCGGGTAGTCGAAGATGACGGTGGCGGGCAGGCGCAGTCCGGATTCGAGGGCGAGCCGGTTGCGCAGTTCGACGGCCGTGAGGGAGTCGAAGCCCTGGTCGAGGAAGCCGGTCTCCGCACCCACGGTGCCGGGGCTCCCGTGCCCGAGCACCGTCGCGGCGTGGCCCCGGACGACGTCCAGCAGCAGCGCGTCACGCTTCTCGGCCGGTACAGCGGCGAGGCGCTCGGCGAGCGACGGCCCGTCCTGGCCGCCGGTGCCGGGGTGTGCCGCCGCGACGCGGCGGGCGGGCACCCGGACCAGGTCGCGGAAGAGCTGGGGCACGGGTTCGGTGACCGCGCGGGCGGCCAGCGCCCGCTGGTCGAGCGCCACCGGGACGAGCAGCGCCCGGTCCGCTGTGAGCCCCCGGTCGAACAGGGCGAGTGCCTGCTCGGTGGTCAGGGCGCGGACGCCCGCCCGGCTGCCGCGCGCCAGGTCCCCGCGGTCCAGGCGGGCGGTGATACCGCTGCTCTGCTCCCACAGGCCCCAGGCCAGGGACACACCGGGGAGCCCGAGGGCCCTGCGGTGCTGGGCGAGGGCGTCGAGGAAGGCGTTGGCGGAGGCGTAGTTGGCCTGTCCCGCGCTGCCCAGCACACCGCTGAACGAGGAGAAGAGGACAAAGGCGGCGAGGTCCATGTGCTGCGTCAGCCGGTGCAGGTTGACCGCGGCGTCGACCTTGGGCCGCAGGACCCGTTCGAGCTGTTCGGGGGTGAGGCCGCCGACGGTGCCGTCGTCCGTCACGCCCGCGGCGTGGACCACACCGCTCAGCGGGTTGTCGCCGCCGAAACCGGCGAGCACGTCGGCGAGGGCGGCAGGGTCGGCGGTGTCGCACGCGGCGACCGTGACGTGCGTCGCCCCGGCGGCGGTGAGATCGGCGACGAGCTCGGCCGCGCCGTCCGCGTCCCGTCCGCGCCGGCTGGTCAGCAGCAGTCGGCGCACGCCGTGCCGGGTGACCAGGTGACGGGCCACGAGTCCGCCGAGGGTGCCGGTGCCTCCGGTGACGAGCACGGTGCCGGCGTCCAGACGGACGTCCGGGGTGTCCTCGGGTGCGGCTCCTGCGGCGGCGAGCACCGGCGTGAGCCGCGTACCTGCCCGGAGCGCGACTTGTCCGTGGCTGGAGGCGGCTGCCTCGGCGAGTACGTCCCACGAGGCGACGGAGTCGTCGATGTCGACGAGGGCGAACCTGCCGGGGTGCTCGGCCTGCGCGGAGCGCATCAGACCCCACAGGGCGGCGCCCGGCAGGTCGGTGACGGCGTCGCCTGCGACCGATACGGCACCGCGCGTGACGCAGACGAGCCGGGATCCCGCGAAACGCTCGTCGGCGAGCCATCGCTGTGCGGTGGCCAGTGCCTCGGCAGTGCGGCGGCGCACCGCTCCGGCCAGGCGGTCATCGACTTCTGCGGTGATGGAAGCCGTGGCCAGCACCACGGTGTCGGGGACGGCGGTGCCCGCGTCCATGAGCGCGATCAGCTCGTCCAGGTCGGCACACATGTCGACGGTCTCCGCCGCGCCCTTGAGGGCGGACAGTACGTCGGCGTCCGTGTGCTGGAGAACAGCCCACCGTCCGCCGCCGCCCGCGGGGACGGCGGTCGTGGCGTCGGCGGTCTGCTTCCAGTCCAGGTGGAACAGGGTGTTGCCGCCGGCCGCCGCACCGAGCTCGCCCTTCACGGGGCGCGAGACGAGGCCGTCGACCACGGCCACGGTGTGTCCCGCCGCGTCGAGCAGCGTGAGCGCGACGGTATCGGCTCCGGCCCAGGCGATGCGTACCCGTGCCGCTGCCGCGCCGGAGGCGTGCAGCTCCACTCCGTTGAACGAGAACGGCAGTCGGACGTTCTCGTCGTCGGGGCCCGCCGCATCGAGGAGCGCGGGGTGCAGTGCGGCGTCCAGCAGAGCGGGGTGGATGCCGTAGGAAGCGGCGTCGTTGTCCTCGGGCAGAGCCACCTCGGCAAGGAGGTCCGAGCCATGGCGCCACGCGGACGTCAGGCCCCGGAAGGCGTTCCCGTAGTGGTAGCCACGATCGGCCAGGCTCTCGTAGAACCCGGTCAGTTCGATGCGTTCCGCGTCGGCCGGCGGCCAGGTCTCCGCGTCGTCGGCGGGCACCTCGCCGGGCTCGGTCAGCAGTCCGGTGGCGTGGAGGGTCCAGGTGTCGCCGTCGTCGGGCCGTGAGTGCACGGCGACGGGTCGGCCGCCCGTGGCATCCGGACCTTCAACCACGACCTGGAGACGCACACCGCCCCGCTCGGGAAGGATCAGCGGGGCCTGGAGCGTCAGCTCCTCGACACGACCGCACCCGACCTCGTCCCCGGCACGCACCGCAAGCTCCACGAACGCGGTGCCCGGCAAGAGGACCACACCACCGACCTGGTGATCGGCCACCCAGGACTGCGCACCACGCCCGACCCGCCCGGACAGGACCACACTCCCCCCCTCGGCCATGGGGAGGGCGGCGGTGAGGAGGGGGTGTCCGGTGTTGGAGAGCCCGAGGCCTTCCGCATCGCCCGACACATGGGCCTTGGGAAGCCAGTAGTGGCTGCGCTGGAAGGCATACGTCGGCAGATCAACCCGCCGGCCACCCACACACAGCGGCGCCCAGTCCACCGGAACCCCACACGCCCACACCCTGCCGATCCCCTCGACCACCGACACGGCCTCGTCACGATCCTTACGGCACAACGCCACCAACACCAACGCACCCGGATCAGCAAGCGCCTGACCCGCCATCCCCGTCAGCGTCGCGTCCGGACCGATCTCGACCAGAGCCGTCAGCCCACGACCCTCCAACTCCCCCACCGCATCAGCGAACCGCACCTCAGCACGGGCATGCCGCACCCAGTACTCCACCGACCCGACATCACCACCACCCCCAACCGTCGACACAAAACCAACCAACGGAGCGTGGAAATCAAGCGTGTCCAAAACCTGCCGGAACTCACCCAGCATCGGCTCCATCAACGGCGAATGAAACGCATGCGACACCCCCAACCGCCGCACCCGAACACCCCGCCCGACAAACCCGGCAACAACCGCCTCCACCACATCCCGCGCACCCGACACCACCACCGACGACGGACCGTTCACCGCCGCCACCGACACCGCACCCCCACCCGGATGAGCCGCGATCGCCCCCAGCACCTCGGCCTCCGGAGCTGCGACGGCAACCATCGACCCGCCCTCCGGCAACCCCTGCATCAACCGGCCACGCGCCTCCACCAACCGCACCGCATCACCCAGCGACAACACCCCCGCCACATGAGCCGCAGCGATCTCCCCCACCGAATGACCAACCACCACCTCCGGCCGCACACCCCACGACTCCACCAACCGGAACAACGCCACCTCAAAAGCAAACAACGCAGGCTGCGCCCACCCCGTCCGCTCCACCACCACCTCATCCGGCGACAACCCCAACAACGACCACACTTCCTGCCACACCCCGTCGAACACCGGAAAAGCAGCAGCCAACTCCCGCCCCATACCAACCCGCTGAGACCCCTGACCAGCGAACAGGAACCCCACCCGGCCGTCCTTCACCGCCACACCGGCATCCGTGCCCGGACCTGCCACCGCAGCGGACAGCAAGGCCTCCCGATCACGCCCCGCGAACACCACCCGATGATCCAGATCCGCACGCCCCAACAACGACGCACCCACATCCACCACACCCACACCAGGCCGGTCAGCCAAGTGATCCGCCAAGCGCCGCAGTTGGCTCACCAACGCCGCCTCGGACCGCGCCGACACCACCCACGGCACCACAGCACCACCGGCCTCAGGTGGCTCCACCTCGGAGCCGGGCTCCGACAGATCCGACGACACAGGCGCCTGCTCCAACACCACATGCGCATTCGTCCCACTGATACCGAACCCGGACACCGCCGCCCGACGCGGACGACCCGTCTCCGGCCACCCACGCTCACTCACCAACAACTCCACCGCACCCGACGCCCAATCCACCTCCGGCGACGGCTCCTCCACATGCAACGTCCGCGGCAGGACGCCGTGCTGGAGGGCGAGCACGGTCTTGACCACGCCCGCGATACCTGCGGCAGCCTGCGGGTGGCCGATGTTGGACTTCAGCGACCCCAGGTACAGCGGGTCCCCGCCCGCGCGGCCCTGGCCGTAGGTGGCCAGCAACGCCTGCGCCTCGATCGGGTCACCCAGCGTGGTACCGGTGCCGTGCGCTTCGACGGCGTCCACGTCACCGGTGGTCAGGCCGGCATTGGCGAGGGCCTGGCGGATGACCCGCTGCTGCGAGGGGCCGTTGGGGGCGCTCAGGCCGTTGGACGCACCGTCCTGGTTGGTGGCGGAGCCACGGATGACGGCGAGTACCGGGTGCCCGTTGCGGCGGGCGTCCGACAGGCGCTCCAGGAGGATCACTCCGACGCCCTCGGAGAGGCCGATGCCCTCGGCGTCGCTGGAAAAGGTGCGGCAGCGGCCGTCGTGCGACAGGCCCCGCTGGCGGCTGAAGCCGATGAAGCCCTCGGGGGTGGACATGATGGCCACCCCGCCGGCGAGGGCCATGTCGCACTCGCCCTGCTTCACTGCCTGCGCGGCGAGGTGCAGCGCGGTCAGCGAGGACGAGCACGCGGTGTCGACGGTGACGGCCGGGCCTTCGAGACCGAAGGTGTAGGCGATCCGGCCGGAGACGACGCTGTTGTGGCCTCCGGTGACGAGGTGGCCCTCGTAGCCCACCGGCGCCTGTCCCATGGCCGCCCGGTAGTCCGACGGGTTGGCGCCGATGAAGGTGCCGGTGCGGGTGCCCTTGAGGATCGTGGGGTCGATGCCTGCGTGCTCGATCGCTTCCCAGGATGTCTCCAGCAGCAGCCGCTGCTGCGGGTCCATCGCCAGCGCCTCGCGCGGCGAGATCCCGAAGAACCCCGCGTCGAAATCGGCGGCGTCGTGGAGGAATCCGCCGTCGCGGGCGTAGGTCTTTCCGGGGGTGGCGGGATCGGGGTCGTAGAGACCGTCCAGGTCCCAACCGCGGTTCTCCGGGAAGCCGGTGATCGCGTCCCCGCCGTCCCGGAGGAGCTGCCACAGCTCCTCCGGGGTGGTGACGCCGCCGGGCAGCCTGCACGCCATGCCGACGATCGCGACCGGTTCGTCGTGGAGCGCGGCGACGGCCGTCACGGCCGGGGCGGCCACCTCCGGCCAGCCGACGGCTTCCGGGAAGCAGCGGTCGTGGAGGTGGGCGGCCAGCTCGGCGGGGGTCGGGTGGTCGAAGACGACGGTCGCGGGCAGCCGCTCCCCGGTGGCGGCCTTGAGGCGGTTACGGAGGTCGACGGCGGTGAGCGAGTCGAAGCCGAGGTCACGGAAGGCCCGGTCCAGACCCACCTGGTCGGTCGTGGCGTGGCCCAGGACGGCTGCGGCCTGGGAGCGCACCAGGTCGACGAGTTCACGTTCCCGCTCCTCGCGGGGCAGCCCTTCGAGCCTGCGGAGCAGCGTCGCGGCGTCGTGTCCGGTGGCGCCACCAGGTGCGGCGGCATCCGACGCGGTCGCCTCGGGGATCTCCCGTATCAGGGCGCTCGGACGGACCGAGGTGAAGAGGGTGGCGAAGGGCTCCCAGGCGATGTCGGCGATCGCGACGAACGTCTCGTCGTGGTCGAGCGCCTGGCGCAGTCCGGTGCACGCGGCCTCCGGGTCGAGCAGCGGAAGGCCCTGCTGTACGGCACGGTCGGTGATCGTACGACGCTCGGTGGCGCTCAGGGAGTCCCAGTCGTTGTACGCGTCCCAGATCCCCCAGGCGATCGACGTGGCAGCGAGGCCTCGGGCACGGCGGCGTTCGGCGAGAGCGTCCAGGTGGGCGTTGGCCGCGGCGTAGGCCGCGTGGTCGCCGCTGCCCCAGAAGCCGGCGATGGACGAGAAGAGCACGAAGGCGTCCACGTCCTCGCCGAGCAGTGAGTCGAGATGTTCGGCGCCGGCGACCTTGGCTCCCAGGAGCGCGGCGAAGTGGTCGGGGGTCGCGTCGGCGAGCGGGGCGAGTTCCGCCTGAACGGCGGCGTGCATGACGGCGCGCACGGGGTCGCCCTGGTCCGCGAGACCGGTGACGAGTGCTTCGACGGCGTCACGGTCGGCGATGTCGCAGGCCGCGACGGTGACCCGTGCGCCGAGGGCGGTGAGCTCCCGCGCCAGATCCTCGGCCCCTGGGGCGTCGCCGCCGCGGCGGCTGGTGAGGACGAGATGCGGGGCGCCCTCGCGGGCGAGCCACCGTGCCACGTGGGCGCCGAGGGCACCGAGTCCGCCCGTGATGAGCACCGTGCCGTCGGGCCGCCAGCGGCGGGGCGGAGCTGTGCGGCCGAGAGAGGCGCGCACCATGCGCCGGGCGAGGACTCCGGCAGCGCGGACGGCGAGCTGGTCCTCCCCGGCCGGCTCCGCGAGGATGCCGCAGAGCCTGCGCAGCGCGCGCTCGTCGGCGATGTCGGGGAGGTCCACCAGGCCGCCCCAGACGCCGGACTGTTCGAGAGCCGCGACCCGTCCGACGCCCCACACCTGCGCCTGTACGGCGCTGGTCAGCGTCTCGGAGGGGCCGGTGGCGACGGCACCCCGGGTGAGGCACCAGAGCGGGGCGGCGCTGTCGAGGTCGCACAGTGCCTGCACGAGGGAGACGGTGCCCGCGAGGCCCGCCGACACCAGCGGCTGCGTCGCTGTGGGCGTCTCGTCGAGCGCCCACAGCGACAGGACGCCCCGCAGATCGTGGCGCCCGGTCAGCGCCTCCCGGACGCGCGCGGCGAGCCGAGTCCGGTCCGTGTCGTCCTCCGTGACGGTCAGAGTGACGATGTCGGCGCCCCGCCCACCGAGCATGCGGACGAGGGAGGCGGTCGTGTCGTCACCGCCGACGGAGTCGGGCACCACGACGATCCAGGTTCCGGACAGCACGGGCACGGAAGTGCCGGAAACGGGCCGCCAGGCGGTCTTGTAGCGCCAGGAGTCGATCACGGACTCCTGGGGGCCGGCCCGCCGCCAGGACGCCAGGGCCGGAAGCAGAGGCCGCAGATCCTCACCATCAAGATCCAGCGAAACCGCCAGCGACTCCAGGTCCTCGCGCTCGACGGCCTCCCAGAACCGGTCCTCGACCTCGTCCCGCGACACACCCACCGACGCCGGCAGCTCACCCGACTCCAGCCAGAAGCGACTGCGCTGGAACGGATACGTCGGCAGATCCACCGCCTCGGAGCCATGCGTCAACGGACCGAAATCAACGGGCAGTCCGTGGACGAAGGCCTGCGCAAGCGACGTGACGAACCGCTGAGCTCCCCCGTCATCACGGCGCAGGGACCCGACGACGGTGGACGCGCCGGAATCCTCCACCCCCACAGCGAGGACGGGATGGGCGCTGCACTCCACAAAGGCCGACAGCCCGTCGGCAATCAACGCCTTCGTCGTCGCCTCGAACTCGACCGTCTGCCGCAGATTCCGCACCCAGTAAGCGGCGTCCAGAACCTCGGTGTCCAGCAGACCACCGGTCACCGTGGAATAGAACGGAACCGTCGCCGAACGCGGCGTAATCGGGGCCAGAACGTCAAGTAGTTCCTCTCGGATCGACTCGACGTGCGAGGAGTGCGAGGCATAGTCCACCGCGATACGCCGGACCCGAACCTCCTCACCCTCCAAGCCTGCCAGCAGCTCGTCGAGCGCGGACGGCTCGCCCGAAACGACCGTGGAAGAAGGTCCGTTGACGGCGGCGACCGCCAGACGGTCACCGAACCGCTGGAGCCGCTCTCGTACGGTCTCGGCCGGCAGCGCCACCGACGCCATACCGCCCCGGCCCGCGAGACGCTCACCGATCACACGGCTGCGCTCAGCAACGATCCGGGCACCGTCCTCCAACGACAACGCACCCGCCACCACAGCCGCAGCGATCTCCCCCTGCGAATGACCCACCACCGCAGCCGGCACCACACCGAACGACTCCCACAACCGGGCCAGAGAAACCATCACCGCCCACGACGCAGGCTGCACCACATCAACCCGGGCCAGATCACCCGCCAACTCCACCCGCAGATCCCACCCCACGAACGGGGCAAGCGCCGCAGCACACTCACGCAGCGACTTATCGAACACCGGGAAGGCATCCGCCAGTTCCAACCCCATCCGCGACCACTGCGCCCCCTGCCCCGGGAACACGAACACCGGCCGCGCAACCGCACCCGCAACACCCGACACGACACCCGGCTCACCCGCCGCGACCGCGTACAGGCCGGCGAGCAGTTCCTCACGGTCATGGCCCACGACCACCGCGCGATGCTCCAGCCGCGCCCGCGAACGCAACAGGGCGCCGGCGACGGAGAGCAGGTCCTGATCGGCGTCGGTCGCGGAGCGGAGGTGGGCGCGCAGCCTCTCGGCGGTGGCGCGCAGGGCGTCGTCGGAGGCGGCCGACAGGACCCACGGGGTCGCTCCCCCGCCAACGGCGGGCTTGGACTGCGCGGGGGCGTCCGCGTGCTCGACGGCTTCGAGGATGACGTGGGCGTTGGTGCCACTGACGCCGAAGGAGGAGACGCCCGCGCGGCGCGGACGACCCGTCTCCGGCCACTCCCGGGACTCCGTCAACAACGACACGTCCCCCGCGGACCAATCAACATGCGAGGACGGCTCATCCACATGCAACGTCCGCGGCAACACACCATGCCGCATCGCCATCACCATCTTGATCACACCAGCCACACCCGCAGCCGCCTGCGCATGACCGATGTTCGACTTCAACGACCCCAACAGCAGCGCATCACCCCCCTCACGCCCCTGCCCATACGTCGCCAACAACGCCTGCGCCTCGATCGGATCACCCAACCGGGTCCCCGTACCGTGCGCCTCCACCGCATCCACATCGGTCGGGGACAGGCGGGCGCTCTCCAGGGCCTGGCGGATGACGCGCTGCTGGGCGGGGCCGTTGGGGGCGGTGAGCCCGTTGGACGCACCGTCCTGGTTCACGGCCGAACCCCGCACCACCGCCAGCACCCGGTGGCCGTTACGGCGGGCGTCGGAGAGGCGCTCCACCAGAAGGACGCCGACGCCCTCGGCCCAGCCGGTGCCGTCGGCGGCGTCGGCGAACGACTTGCAGCGCCCGTCGGTGGCGAGGCCCTGCTGTCGGCTGAACTCGGAGAAGACACTGGGGCTGGAGAGGACGGTGACGCCGCCGGCGAGGGCCATGGTGCACTCGCCCTGACGGAGCGCCTGCGCCGCGAGGTGCAGGGCGACCAGCGACGACGAGCACGCGGTGTCGACGGTCACGGCCGGGCCTTCGAGACCGAGGGTGTACGCGACCCGGCCCGAGGCGACGCTGCCGGAGGTGCCGGTGGCGAGGTAGCCGCCGACCTCGTCCGGCACGCGGTCGAGACGGCTGGCGTAGTCGTGGTACATGACGCCGGTGAAGACACCGGTGCGGGTGCCGTTGAGCGAGGTGGGGTCGATCCCGGCCCGCTCCAGCGCCTCCCAGGACGTCTCCAGCAGCAGCCGCTGCTGCGGGTCCATCGCCAGCGCCTCACGCGGCGAGATCCCGAAGAACCCCGCGTCGAAGTCAGCGGCGTCGTACAGGAATCCGCCTTCGCGGACGTACGAGGTGCCGCCGGTCCCGTCGGTGGCTCCGAGCAGGGCGTCCATGTCCCAGCCGCGGTCGGTGGGGAACGGGGACACGGCGTCGACGCCGTCGGCGACGAGTTGCCACAGCTCCTCCGGGGAGCCCACGCCGCCGGGAAGACGGCAGGCCATGCCGACGATCGCGATCGGCTCGTCGACGGCGGAGGCACGCGGGGCACTCGGCTCCGTGCGCGGCTCCGAACCGCCGTCGAGCAGGGTGCCGATGTGGGCGGCGAGACGGTCCGGTGTCGGGTGGTCGAAGACGGCGGTGGCCGGCAGGCGGAGGCCGGTCGCCGTGTTGAGGCGGTTGCGCAGTTCGACGGCGGCGAGTGAGTCGAAGCCGAGGGCACGGAATGGCTGCCCGGCGTCGACGGCGGCCGCCGAGTCGTGGCCGAGCACCGCTCCGGCCTGGGCGCGCACCAGTTCCGTCAGGGTGTGCTCCCGCTGCTCGGGCGTCAGCCCGAGGAGGCGACGCGCGAGGTCGCTGACGACGGAGGTCCCCCGGGCGGCGGCGGTGGTGCGGCGCCGAGGACGGGGCGCGTACGCGCGCAGGAGCGGCGACAGCGTTTCGCTGCGGGCGGCATCGCGCAGGGCGGCCCGGTCCAGTACGAGCGGGACGACCGCCGCGTGCGGGGTGTGCAGGGCGGCGTCGAAGAGGGCGAGGCCCTGGGCGGTGGTCATGGGTGCCACGCCGGTCCTGGCGAGGCGCAGCACGTCGCCGCGGTCCAGGTGGCCGGTGAGGCCGCTGGCCTGCTCCCAGTAGCCCCAGGCCAGCGAGACGGCGGGCAGCCCCTCCTGCCGGCGCCGGACGGCGAGTGCGTCGAGGTAGGCGTTGGCAGCCGCGTAGTTGGCCTGGCCGGCGGTGCCGAGGACGCCGGCGGCGGAGGAGAAGAGCACGAAGGCGGAGAGGCCGAGGTGCGCGGTGAGGTCGTGGAGGTGCTGGGCGGCGTCGGACTTGGGGCGGAGCACCTGGTCGACGTGGCCGTCGGTGAGGGAGGTGACGACGGTGTCGGCGAGCGCACCGGCGGTGTGGACGACGGCGGTCAGCGGGTGCGCGGGATCGATGTCGGCGAGGGCCGCGGCGAGGGCGTCGCGGTCGGCTGCGTCGCAGGCGACGATGCGCACCCTGGCGCCGTGGGCCGCGAGGTCGGCGGACAGTTCGGCTGCGCCGGGGGCGTCGGGGCCGCCGCGGCTGAGGAGCAGCAGGTGGCGCACGCCGTGTGCGGTGACGAGGTGCCGGGCGAGGAGGCTGCCGAGGGTGCCGGTGCCGCCGGTGACGAGGACGGTGCCCTCGGCGTCGAAGGGGGTGTCAATGGTGTCCGGGCCGGCGGGTACGGGGGCGAGGCGGGGTGTGCTGATGCCGTTCGGGCCGAGGGCGAGCTGCGGCTCGGCGGTGGCGAGGGCGGCGGTCACGGCATCCTGCGACGGCTCGGCGTCCCGCTCGATGTCGAGGAGCTGGAAACGGCCGGGGTGCTCGGTCTGTGCGGACCGTACGAAACCCCGGACGGCGGCGTGCACCAGGGAGTCGCGGAGGGTGACGAAGGCGAGGCGCGAGGTGCTCCAGCGGTCGTCGGAGAGCCAACGGCGGACCAGTGCGAGTACCGATCCGACGAGGTCGCGCACGTCGGTGGCGTCGTCGGGCAGGGCGAGGGCGACGACGGCGGGAGCCGGGCCGTCGAGGGCACCGAGGGTGTCGAGATCCGGGGCCCCGGCGTCCAGGAAGGTGACGTCGGTCGCGCCGGTCGGGGCCGGAAGGCCGACGATCGGGTCCCACACGACGTGCAGGAGATCGGCGGCGCCCGTCGTGCCGAGCGCGTCGGTGGCCGGCGCGCGCAGGGCGAGCGACTCGATGCGGGCGACGGGCGCCCCGTCGGTGTCGGTGAGGCGCACGCTCACGGTGTCGTCGCCGGTTCGGGTGAGCTGGACGCGCAGGTCCGCCGTGCCGGTGGCGTACACCTCGACGCCGCTCCACGAGAACGGCAGCCGCAGGGCAGCGGTGTCCCCGGCGTGGCCGGTATGGACGAGGATCGCGTGGAGCGCCGCGTCGAGGACCGCCGGGTGCAGCAGGAATCGTTCGGCTTCCTCGGCTGCGACCGATGTGACCTCCGCGTACACGTCGTCTCCGGCGGTCCACACGGCGCGCAGCCCTTGGAAGGCGGGGCCGTATCCGTACCCTGCGGCGGTGACGTCGTCGTAGAAGGTGTCGAGGGGGACGCCGGAGGCACCGGGCGGCGGCCAGGCGACGAGGTCGAAGGAAGGCTCGGCGGCGTCGGCGGGAACGAGGGTGCCGGTGGCGTGGCACGTCCACGAGGCGTCGCCGGAGTCGTCCGTCCGGGCGTGCACGGTCAGGGGGCGGCTGCCGTCCGCCTCGGCGGCGCCGACGGCGACCTGGACGGCGACGGGCCGGCCGTCGACCAAGGCCAGCGGTGCCTGGAGCGTGAGCTCGGCGATCCGTCCGCAGCCGACCTCGTCGCCCGCGCGTACGGCGAGTTCCACGTAGGCCGCGCCGGGCAGGATGACGTGTCCGTCGACGGTGTGGTCGGTGAGCCACGGGTGGTCGGCGAGCGAGAGGCGCCCGGTCAGCAGGGCGCCGTCGGTGTCGGCGAGCCTGACGACGGCACCGAGCAGCGGGTGGTGCGCGGCGCCCAGTCCGGCGGCGTTGAAGTCGGCGCGGCCGGCCGTCGGGCGCAGCCAGTAGTGCGTGCCCTGGAAGGCGTACGTCGGCAGGTCGACGGTGCGTCCGTCAGCGACGAGCAGTCCCAGGTCGACGGGCAGTCCGTGGACGAAGGCCTGCGCAAGCGACGTGACGAACCGCTGAGCTCCCCCGTCATCACGGCGCAGGGACCCGACCACGATGGACGCACCGGACTCCTCCACCCCCACGGCGAGAACGGGATGGGCGCTGCACTCCACGAAGGCCGACAGCCCGTCGGCTATCAGCGCCTTCGTCGTCGCCTCGAACTCGACCGTCTGCCGCAGATTCCGCACCCAGTAAGCGGCATCCAGAACCTCGGTGTCCAGCAGACCACCAGTCACCGTGGAATAGAACGGAACCGCCGCCGAACGCGGCGTAATCGGGGCCAAAACGTCAACGAGTACGTCTCGGATCGACTCCACGTGCGAGGAGTGCGAGGCATAGTCCACCGCAATACGCCGGACCCGAACCTCCTCACCCTCCAAGCCTGCCAGCAGCTCGTCCAACGCGGACGGCTCACCCGAAACCACCGTGGAGGAAGGCCCGTTGACCGCAGCGACCGCCAGACGGTCACCGAACCGCTTAAGCCGTTCTCGTACGGTCTCGGCCGGCAGCGCCACCGACGCCATCCCACCCCGACCGGCGAGACGCTCACCAATCACACGGCTGCGCTCAGCAACGATCCGGGCACCGTCCTCCAACGACAACGCACCCGCCACCACAGCAGCAGCGATCTCCCCCTGCGAATGACCCACCACCGCAGCCGGCACCACACCGAACGACTCCCACAACCGGGCCAGCGACACCATCACCGCCCACGAAGCAGGCTGCACCACATCAACCCGGGCCAGATCACCCGCCAACTCCACCCGCAGATCCCACCCCACGAACGGGGTAAGCGCCGCAGCACACTCACGCAGCGACTTATCGAACACCGGGAAGGCATCCGCCAGTTCCAACCCCATCCGCGACCACTGCGCCCCCTGCCCCGGAAACACGAACACCGGCCGCGCAACCGCACCCGCAACACCCGACACCACACCCGGCTCACCCGCCGCCGCAGCTGCCAGGGCGGTACGGAGGGAGGTGTCGTCGGTGCCGACGACCACGGCGCGGTGGTCCCACAGCGATCGTGTGGCGAGGAGCGAGTGGCCGACGTCGGCCGGGCGGGCGCCGTCGTGCTCCTCCAGGTGGGCGAGCAGGCGGGCGGCCTGCTCGCGCAGGCCTTCGGCGGTGCGGGCGGAGAGCGTCCAGGGCACTGCGGGGGCGGGGGTGGCCGTGCCCGACGCCGACTCCGGCATCGTCCCGGGCGCGGCCCCGGTCTCTGCCTCGTCCGTCGCGTCCGTCGCGTCCGGCCGGGGGGCCTGTTCGAGGATGACGTGGGCGTTGGTGCCACTGATACCGAAGGAGGAGACGCCCGCGCGGCGCGGACGACCCGTCTCCGGCCACTCCCGGGACTCCGTCAACAACGACACGTCCCCCGCGGACCAATCAACATGCGAGGACGGCTCATCCACATGCAACGTCCGCGGCAACACACCATGCCGCATCGCCATCACCATCTTGATCACACCAGCCACACCCGCAGCCGCCTGCGCATGACCGATGTTCGACTTCAACGACCCCAACAGCAGCGCATCAACCCCCTCACGCCCCTGCCCATACGTCGCCAACAACGCCTGCGCCTCGATCGGATCACCCAACCGGGTCCCCGTACCGTGCGCCTCCACCGCATCCACATCGCGGGCGGAGACGCCGGCGTTGGCGAGAGCGCGGCCGATGACGTCCTCCTGCGCCTCGTCGTTGGGGGCGGTGAGGCCGTTGGAGGCACCGTCCTGGTTCACGGCCGAACCCCGCACCACCGCCAGCACGCGGTGCCCGTTGCGCAGGGCGTCGGAGAGGCGTTCCACCAGGAGGAGGCCGACGCCCTCCGCGGGGCCGAAGCCGTCGGCGCCTTCGGCGAACGCCTTGCAGCGGCCGTCGGGGGCCAGGCCCTGCTGACGGCTGAGATCGACGATCCAGTTGGGGGCGGCCATCACCGTGACGCCGCCGGCGAGGGCCATGGTGCACTCGCCCTGGCGGAGCGCCTGCACGGCAAGGTGCAGGGCGACCAGCGACGACGAGCACGCGGTGTCGACGGTCACGGCCGGGCCGCGCAGGCCGAGGGTGTACGCGACCCGGCCGGACATCACGCTGGTGGTGTTGCCGACGGCCAGGTATCCCTCCACATCCTCGGCGGCCGGGTCGCCGTGGCGGGGGGCGTAGTCCTGCGGGACCGCGCCGACGAACACGCCGACGTTCTCCCCGCGCAGTGCGGCGGGAACGATGCCGGCGCGCTCCACGGTCTCCCAGGCGGTCTCCAGCAGCAGCCGCTGCTGGGGGTCCATCGCGAGGGCCTCGCGCGGGGAGATCCCGAAGAACCCCGCGTCGAACTCGGCCGCGCCGTGCAGGAATCCGCCCCCGCGGATGTAGCTGGTGCCGGCCCGGAGCGGGTCGGCGTCGAAGAGTGCGTCGAGGTCCCAGCCGCGGTCGGTGGGGAGCGCGGAGATTCCCTCGGCCCCGTCGGCGACCATGCGCCACAGGTCCTCCGGGGAGCCGATGCCCCCGGGGAAGCGGCAGGCCATGCCCACGATGGCGATGGGCTCGCGGTTGCGGGACTCTGCCGCGCTCAGACGCTGCCGGGCCTGCCGGAGATCGGCCGTGACGCGCTTCAGGTAGTCGCGGAGCTTCTCTTCGTTGGGCGAGGTGGCAGGCATGTAACACAACTCCACAGGCGGAAGGGGCACGGGGACGGCACGGCAGTGGGGAGATCGCTGGCACGGCAGCAGGGCGCGCGGAGGCCTCACGGCGCCTGCGGTGTCGGTGAAGGTCCGCTGCCGGGAGGTCACGGCATGCGGTGGATGGCGGTCCTCTTACTGGGACCGGGCTCCCGCGACGGACCGTGGTCGCGGCGATGGTTCGGCATGCCGGAGCGGATGATCCTTCACTGGTAGTCCCCCGAGTCGTGCGGTGTCGATGGTTGGTGCTGTGCGTCGGTCCGTGCGCACCGTGTCGGTGCGCTTCGAACCCTGTCGGCCTCTACCGGACCCTTCTGGACCCTTGCGAACCCTTTCCGACTCTTCCGAAACCCTTTCCGTCCATTGCGGATCGGTGCGGACCATGTCGGAGCTCTGTCGGATCCGTGTCGGGCGATGATGTGTTCCGGCTGGTGAGGTGGGTCGACGGCGGTACGGTGCGGCGGCCCTGGCGGGCGTGGTGTCGTGAGTTCGGGTTCCGGGCCGGTGGTGGGTCACGGCCGGAAGGGTGCTTGACCGGTGTCCGGCCCCGCTCCCCGACCTCCGATGTGACGTTCTGTTCTGTTCTACGGATCGATTCTGCGCCAGAAGTGGCGGCCTGGCTTCGGGGTTCACCCCTGGCCGCCACCCCAGCATCGTTGTTCCCACCTGCCCCAGGCGTATCCCCGGGGGCACGTGGGCACCCAGGGGTTGTCAGGCGCCGGCGGGTGCGATGTCGGTCAGACCCCAGTAGGCGCGCATCTCGCGGATGAGACCGTCCTCACCGATGGTGAAGACCGAGACGAGGTTGACGTCGAGGCGGCCACCGCCGGTGGGGTCCTGCGGGTTGTTGATGGTCGCCTTGAGCGGCAGGGCGACGCTCTGTCCGTCCTGGGCTCCGCTGGGCACGCCGGGGACGTCGTGGGTGTCGAACTCGTGGAGGACGCGCTGGAAGTAGGCGCGGAGGGCCTCCTCGCCGGTGACGGGAGGAGCGCCGACCGGGTCTGCCACGACGGCGTCGGTGGCGAAGAGCTTGACGACGCCGTCGAGGTCCTTGGCGTTGACGCGCTCGAAGTACTCCAGGACGGTGGCCTTGCGCTGAGTCTCGTCGATCACGGGGTTCTCCAGTGCCTTTCGGTTGCCTGCGAGGCGACGCGAACGGTCGCTCGCGCGGCCACCGACGCCGTCAGGTCTGCGGTGGCCGCGCTGAGATTCTCGTGGGCCGGTCGGAGCGACAGGGCCGGGTTCGCCCCCAGCCAGCCCCCAGTATTCGGCCCCGGGGCAGCACGGCAGGGCCGTGTGCCGGGGCCGGATACCGGGTCGCTTGCGGGCGTTCCGGTCGGCCGGGTCCGTTCCGGGTCAGCCGGGTTCAATCCGGGTCAGTTCTGGCCCAGGGCGTCGCGGAGTTCGATGCGTGAGGCGACGCCCAGCTTCCGGTAGACCTGGCTGAGATGCCACTCGACGGTCTTGACGGTCACGAAGAGCATGTGGGCGATCTCCTGGTTGCGTTTCCCCTCGGCCGCGAGCAGGCACACCCGGTGCTCCCTGGGGGTGAGTCCGGAGACCCCGGTGCGGGCCGATTCGCGGACCCGCACCCCCATGACGGCGAGTTCCTGCCGGGCCTGCTTGCTCAGTGCGGTGGCACCCATGCCGTCGGCGAGATCGCTGGCCGCCCTGAGTCTTCGGCGCGCCGCCGATGGCTGTCCGGCGATCCGTAGCGCGGTGCCGTACTGGATCAGAGCGGCGCACTCGTCGAGGGCGTCGGCCGTACCGCTGAAGAGTTCGACGGCCTGTTCGAGGTCTTCGAGGTGCGTCGCCCCGCCGGTCGCCCGCGCCCGGGCGCACAGGGCGAGAGCGATCTCCCGGTCACTGCCGAAAGCGCGGGCGGCCTCCAGCTGCTTCTCGGCGAGGGCATGGGCCTCCTCCCGCCGTCCGAGGGCGCACAGTGCGTGGACGGCCTCGGTCGCCGGGGAGAAGGCGGGGCATCTGGCTCCCCACTCCTGCAGCAGTTCGTGCGTGCGGAGCAGTTCACCCATACCGGACTCGATCTCCCCCTGGGCGATGCGGAGCTGACCGCGGGCGATCATGAAGGGCAGGAAGATGGAGAACTGGGGTATGTGCGTGGGGATGCCGTACCGCTCGTACGCCTCCACGGCGGCGCCGAGCTGGTTGCGGTGGAGGAGCACACCGACCAGGGAGAGTACGGCGAGGGGGCGGCCGAGGGCGGGGACCGATCCGGCGCCCAGGCCCTTGAGGGCGCTCAGCGCGTCGACCTCGGCCTCGCCGAGCGCGCCGCGGCGCATGTTGACCAGGGCGCGCAGGGCACGGATGTCCTCGGCGGCGAGCCGCAGGTGTTTGGCCTCCGCCTCCTGGAGGGCTTCGTCGAGGATGCTGAGCGCCTGGGTGAGCCGCCCGCAGCACAGGAGGCAGAAGGCGGCGATCCAGGAGGCCTGGGCACCGCCGTCCGGCTCGGCGACCAGGGCGCCGGAGGGCAGGGCGTCCTCGCTCAGGTCGGCGACCTTCTTGGCCGACTCGCCGTTCAGCAGGGCTGCTTGGGCCTGCTGGGCACGGATGAGACTGGTGGAGTTCTCGGAGCCGTCGGCGCCGATGATGGCGGCGAGGTCCTGTTCGGCTGCGGGTTTGGTGTTGGGGGACAGACTGGCGAGCTTGATGAGTTCGGAGCGGAGCCGCAGGGCGAGTTCGCGGTCGTGGGGTTCGACCTCGGCATGCACGCTGCGCAGCAGGTCGAGGGCTTCCCCGAAGCGCATGGCCATGCTGAGGGCGCCGCTGAGGCTGAACGCGATGGAGGCGCGGGCGGTGGGCGTCTTGGCCAGGCTCATGGCCTGGGTGAGGTGTTCGACGGCCTTGGGGTCGCGTGCCCGGTGTTCGGCCTCACCGAGCCGGAGGAGGAGGTCCGCGAGCATGTCGTCGGGGGCCTTCTCCTGCATGGCGCGTCGCAGGACGGCGACGGCGGCGCAGGGGTTGCCGTTGGCGAGTGCCTTCTCGCCGGCCGCGACGAGGATGTCGACGGCGCGCCGGTCCTCGCTGGGTGGGGCGTGCAGGAGGTGCTCGGCGACGTGTTCGGCGGGGGCGCCGTCGCGGTCGAGGGCTTTGGCGGCGCTGGAGTGGGCGCGGAAGCGGAAGGTGTTGGGGAGATGGGCGTAGACGGCATTGCGCATGACGGAGTGCCGGAAGCGCAGGGGGGTGCCCTGGGCGAGGAGACCTATGTCCATGAGGGCGCTGGCCGCATCGGTGACCTCGTCCTGGTGGAGGCCGGTGGCGGAGGCCAGTTGGGCGAAGTCACCGCTGGTGCAGAGTACGGCGAGGCTGCGCGCGAGGACGTGGGCGTTCTCGCGGTACTCCGGCGGAACGAGCCCGACCCAGCGGGGCAGTGCGCGCGCCAGGGTGCGTGGGGCGGTACGGGCGGCGGCGCCGATGCCGGGGGTGTCGTCGCCCTGGCGCCGGAACTCGGTGAGGAGTTCGCTGAGGAAGAAGGGGTTGCCCCCGGTGACCTCGTGGAGCACCCGGACGACGTCGGGATCGGGGTCGCGGTTGAAGACGGCGGAGAACAGGTCACGCACACCGTCCCGGCTCAGGTCATCGAGGCAGATGGCGGGCATGCTGGGCATGGTGATGAAGTGTTCGGCCTCGGGTGCGTTGCCGTGGTGCACGAGTGCGGTGACGGCGACGCAGAGGATCGGGTGCTGCCCCAGGCGGCACTCGATGTACTGGAGGAACCGGAGCGAGGGTTCGTCCGCCCAGTGGAGGTCGTCGACGAGTACGAGCACGGGCTGACGCCGCGACAGGTTGACGAGCATCCAGTAGAGGCCGCGCAGGAGATCGTGCTCTCGGTCGACGGCGACCTCGCCCCGGACACCGCTCTCCGCGTGCTCGAAGAGGCCCGCCGCCATGGCGGCGGGCCCCGCCAGAAGAGCGGAGCGTTCCTCCGGCGTCGCGGAGGCGAGCAGGTACTCGAAGAGCTGTCGCACCAGCCCGTAGGAGAATCCGGACTCGGTCTCGTTGCCCCGGGCGTGCAGGACGCTGAAGCCCTCGACGGACGGCAACGATCGGACTGTCCTTAACAGGGAGGTCTTTCCGGTGCCGAACCTTCCTTCGACGAGGAGCAGGCCACCGTTGCTCTTCTGACACTCGCGAACGGCGTCGTCGAGGTTCTGAATGTGGTGTTGCCGTTCAATCAGAGGAAAGTCGTTCGACCCTGCCGATTCCCTGTGGCGCAACAATGAGGAACCCCCGTTCTTCTTCTGATTCGACCCGGGGCGCCCGTGAACGGCCCCCCGGTGATGTCCGCGTGGCTCCGGCCTTACCCGTGGAGTCGGGGAGGACGAGCGGATCGCGCGAGAGGCTTCCGTTTTTCCGGGCCGGAAGGGTGCGACGTCGGGGGCGGCCCGGGCATGGGGTGGGGTGGACGCCGGCAGTATGCGGCGCACCGTGTGCCGTGGATCGGCGTGAAACGTTCACTCACAGTCGTACGAACCACAACGACTCCCCCAACCGTCTGGTTCTCAGCGCACCCCGTCAACCGTCCTGCCGCGGGGCGACGGAACACCCTCTGACCTGCGGTCACTCGCGTTGCGTCAGGTGCGAGGCCCCAGAGGCCAGGAGGAGCAACAGCCCTCACTGCAAGGTTTGGCCATCATAAAGAACGAATATGACCAACACTTTACGAGTAGCAGAATCTAGACGACTTTTGCTGACCACCTGTGATCGGAACCCACTGTGCGTATCGATCACCATCCTGCATGAGCAGCCACAACATCAACAGCGGGGTTCCACAACGGCGGGCTCGAAGCCGTCGAGGATGGCTGAAAAGTTATGGTGTGGCGACTTTTTGCTCCCGGTCGGGAACCAGTCGGGTTCCGGCGGTACGGTTCCCCGAGGAGACCACGGGTTTCCCTCTCGATGCCGCACACGCCGTCGGCGCGTCAGGGCGCACACCGCTGACATGCCGCAGCGCACCGCCCACCTGCCGCGCTCACGGACGACATCCCATGGTCAGGCCCGACACACCGCAGCCGCCGACCAGGCAGCCGGCGGACGCAGGACCTCCGGTCCGCGGTGGGGCGAAAGCCGGCCACTTCGGTGAAGCCGGCCACTTCGGTGAAGACGCCCGGTCCTTCGCTCAGTCCTCGGGGAGTTCCACCGGGGCGATCTCGTCGAAGACGTCGCCGGGCCCGGGGTTGGTCGCGTCGGTCGCCCCGCCGAACTGGTGCATGACGCCCCACACGGCGTTCAGCGCGGTCTGCACCGCGCCCTCGGCCCAGCCGGCCGTCCAGGAGATGTCGTCGCCCGCCAGGAACAGGCCCCGCTTGTCGGCGGGCAGTCCGTCCTGCATGAAGTGGGTGAACAGCCGCCGCTGGTAGCGGTAGTGGCCGGGCAGGTTCGCCTTGAACGCGCCCATGAACCAGGGCTCGTTCTCCCAGGAGACGGTGACCGGATTGCCGATGATGTGGCTCCGGACGTCGACGTTCGGGTAGATCTCGCCGAGCGACTTGAGCATGACCTCCATGCGCTCCTTCGGGGAGAGCGGGAGCCACTTCAGGCTGTCGTCGCACCACGTGTAGGAGAGGCAGATGACGGCGGGCTTGTCGGGGCCGTCGTCCAGGAGGTACGTGCCCCGGGTCATCCGGTCGGTGAGCGTCATCGACATGGTGTCGCGGCCGGTGGTCGCGTCCTTGTCCAGCCAGAACGGCCGGTCGACCGGGACGAACAGCTTGGACGACTCCATGTAGTGGGTGCGCTCCATCGCCGTCCAGTGGTCGATCGGGAAGAGCGCGTCGTCGCAGTCGATCTTGGAGAGCAGCAGCCAGGACTGGCCGGTGAAGACCGCGGCCCGGAAGGTGCGGATGTCGCCGGTGGCGTCGGTGACCGTGATGCGGTTGCCCGCGGTACGGGTCAGCCGGGTCACGGCGGGACGCGGCTCGCCCTCGTGCAGGGAGGCCAGCGAGGTGCCGAGCGGCCAGTGGACGATCTTCCGCGGCTCGCGGTCCCACAGGCGCAGCGGGAGCTGCTGGCTGCCGCCGACGATGCCGCGGTGGTGGTCGTCGGCCTCGGTGTAGACGACGCGCAGGATCTCCAGGATGGAGTTGGGGAAGTCGGTGTCCCAGCCGCCGGTGCCGAAGCCGACCTGCCCGAAGATCTCGCGGTGCCGGAAGGACTTGAACGCGTCGGAGTCGCAGAGGAATCCGTAGAACGTCTGGTTGTCGAGCCGCTCGACGAGCTGCGACCAGATCTCCCGGATGCGCGGTACGTCGCGCTCGCGCAGCGCCCGGTTCATGTCGGAGAAGTCGGCGCCCTCCTCCAGACAGGCGCTCCACGCCTCGGCCACGTCGCGGTAGACCTGCGGCAGGTCGTCGATGGTCTCGGCGTAGTGCGACTCGCCCTTGAGGTCGACGACGGTCGAGGGCGTCGCCGGGGAGAGCGGGTTGGGGAAGGGCCGGGTCTCCAGGCCCACCAGGTCGATGTAGTGCTGGAGCGCCGTGGAGGAGGGTGGGAAGCGCATGGCGCCCATCTCGGCGGTGAGCGAGGGGTCGCAGCCGTCGAAGCCGACGGTGCGCAGCCGGCCGCCGATCTGGTCGGCCTCGTAGACGACGGGCTTGAGGCCCATCTTCATCAGCTCGTACGCCGCGATGACCCCGGAGAGCCCGCCGCCGATGACGGCGACCTCCTGGCCGTGCTCGGTCGCCGGTATCTGCCCGAGGCCCGCCGGGTGGGCGAGGAAGTCGTCGTACGCGTACGGGAAGTCCGGCCCGAACATGGTGATCGGCGGGGCGGCCGCGTCGGTGTGCTGGACGGCGTTGGGCACCGTGGACGTCATGGGGTACGGACTCCTTGCGCGGTACGGAAGTTCGGGGAGGAGGCGGGCTCAGGCGAGGGAGCCGTACAGGCCGGGGCGGCGGTCGTGCAGATACGGGTTGGCGGCGCGCGAAGCGGCCAGGACCTCCGGGTCCACCTCGCCGACGACGAGTTCCTCGCCGCGTCCGGCGCGGGTGCGCACGGTGCCGTCGGGGCCGGCCAGACAGCTGAGCCCGACGAACTCGAACTCGCCTTCCGGCCCGGTGCGGTTGACGTACGCCACGTACATCTGGCTCTCGAAGGCCCGTACGGGGACGACGGATTCGGCGACGAACTGGAAGGGGTGCATCTGCGCGGTGGGCACCAGCAGCAGATCGGTGCCGGCCAGGGCGTGCGCCCGGACGTTCTCCGGGAACTCGACGTCGTAGCAGATCAGCAGGCCGATGCGGATGCCGTCGAGGTCGGCCTGGACGACCGGCTGGTCGCCCGGGGTGAACCACTCCTGCTCGAAGCAGCCGAACAGGTGGGTCTTGCGGTAGTTCGCGAGCCGCCCGCCGTCGGGGCCGATGAGCTGGGACGCGTTGAAGATCCGCTCCCCGTCGCGCTCCGGGTAGCCGTAGAGGACCGCGAGGCCGTGGCGTACGGCGATCTCGGCGACGGCCTCGGCGCCGGGGCCGTCGGCGGGCTCGGCCAGCTCGGGGACGGCGTCGCCGATGGCGTATCCGGTGAGGAACAGCTCGGGCGAGACCAGCAGCCGGGCCCCCGCACCGGCGGCCCGTGCGGCGGCCTCGTCCAGCACCTTCAGGTTCTCGGCGACGGCACCCGGGCGTCCGGAGCTCTGGAGCAGGGCGGTGCGCAACGACGGCATGGCTGACCTCGGGCGGGGCGGTGCGGGCGGGGTGGGGAGACGTATCGAAGGTACGTGGCCCTGATCGGCCCGGACAAGGCGCGAGTGTTGCGCACCAACCGTTGATTCGTTGCGTGGGGAGGGCCTGGCGCGGCGAATCGTTGCGTGGGGCGTCATCGCAGGTCAGCGGGGTGATGTGCGCCACTGCCGGGGGACCCCGAGGAGCGCACCCTAGGGCGTGTTTCGAAAGTCCCGCCTGCTCGGCGACGCCTGGCACTTCCCCAAGTTCTCGGCTCCGCTCGAGCAGGGGAGACCCCATCCCTCGCCGCGTTGTCGGGATCACCCCGATACATCCAGTATCGGGGCGACCCTCCGCCTTGCGATCGCACGCACCAGACGCCGCCGAGCCCGCCCTCCGGGCGGACGGCGCTACTTTCGAAACACGCCCTAGGCGGGCGGGCCCTCCGCCGAATACCGCCGCAGCAGCGGCGAGAGCACCAGGACGGATTTGGTGCGCTCGACGTACGGCTCTCCCGCGATCCGCTCCAGGACCTGTTCGAAGTGGCGCATGTCGGCGGCGAAGACCTGGACCACCGCGTCCGCCTCGCCGGTCACCGTCGAGGCCGAGGCGATCTCCGGATAGCGGGCGAGGCCCTGCTTGATGGCGTCCGGGGAGGTGTTGCGGCTGCAGTAGATCTCGATGAAACCCTCGGTCTCCCAGCCGAGCGCCGCCGGGTCGACCCGCACGGTGAAGCCGGTGATCGCCCCCTCGGCCCGCAGCCGGTCGACGCGGCGTTTCACGGCGGGGGCGGAGAGGCCGACGATCGCGCCGATGTCGGCGTAGGAGCGCCGGGCGTCTTCGGCGAGGGCGTGGACGATGCGTTCGTCGAGGTCGTTCAGGCGCACGTCGGACGGTTCACTTCTCTGCGATGGGTCGGCTTGCGGGAGGCGGAGCGTGCCGCCTCCCGCAGTAGACCATGCGCCGCCGTCACGGGCGTGCCCGGCACGATGGGGCCCCCGGCCGGCCCGGACCGGGCGGGGAGGCGCTCAGAAGGGGAACTGCGAGCGGCCGTGCTGGATGGAGATCCACTTCTGGGTGGTGAAGGCCTCGACCATCGAGTCGCCGTTCAGCCGGCCGAGGCCGGAGCTCTTCTCGCCGCCGAAGGGGACGATCGGCTCGTCGTGGACGGTGCCGTCGTTGATGTGGATCATGCCGGTGTGGATGCGCTGGCCGATCCGCACCCCGCGCTCGATGTTGCCGGTGTGGACGGCGCCGCTGAGGCCGTACGGGGTGTCGTTGGCGATGCGGACGGCCTCGTCCTCACCGTCGAAGGGCACCAGCAGGGCGACGGGGCCGAAGATCTCCTGGTGCAGGACGGGCGAGTCGGCGGCGAGACCGGTCAGCACGGAGGGGCTGACCAGGTTGCCGTCGGCGCGGCCGTGCAGGAGGGCCGTCGCCCCGGCCGCCACGGTCTGGTCGACGAGCTTGGAGATGGACTCGGCCTGCGAGGAGTTGATCAGCGGGCCGATCTGGGTGGCCGGGTCGGCGGGGTCGCCGACGGTGAGCGAGGCGACCTTGGCGACGAACTTCTCGGTGAACTCCGCCTCCACGGCGCGGTCGACCAGGATGCGGTTGGCGGCCATGCAGACCTGGCCCTGGTGGACGTACCGGCTGAAGACCGCCGCGTCGACGGCGTAGTCCACGTCCGCGTCGTCGAGCACGATCAGGGCGCTGTTGCCGCCGAGTTCGAGGACGGCGCGCTTGAGGTTCCGGGCACAGACGGTGGCGACGTGGCGGCCGACCTTGTCCGAGCCGGTGAAGGAGATGACCTGCGGAACGGGGTGCTCCAGCAGGGTGTCGCCGATCTCCGCGATGTCGGTGATCACGACGTTCAGGAGCCCGGCGGGCAGCCCCGCGTCCTCGAAGATCTTGGCCAGCAGGGTGCCGCCGCAGATCGGGGTGTTCTGGTGCGGCTTGAGGACGACGGCGTTGCCGAGGGCCAGCGCGGGGGCGACGGACTTGAGGGAGAGCAGGAACGGGAAGTTGAACGGGCTGATCACACCGACGACCCCGACGGGCACGCGGTAGACGCGGTTCTCCTTGCCCTCGGTCGGCGAGGGGAGGATCTGTCCGGCGGGGCGCAGCGCCAGCTGGATCGCCTCGCGGAGGAACTCCTTGGCCAGGTGCAGTTCGAAGGCGGCCTTCAGCCGGGTGCCGCCGAGCTCGGCGACGATCGCGTCGCTGATCTCCGGCTCGCGCTCCTCGACGAGGCGCAGCGCCTTCTCCAGGACGGTCCGCCTGCTGTACGGGTTGGTGTCCGCCCACGCCTGCTGGGCGCGCTCGGCGGCGCGGTAGGCCTGGTCGACCTCGTCGGCGGTGGCGACCGGGATCGAGGCGAGCTTCTCCCCGTCGAACGGGTTGAAGTCGATGATGTCCCAGGACCCCTTCCCCGGCCTCCACTCGCCGTCGATGTACTGGTGGGCCAGGTCAGTGAAGAAGGACATGAGATCCCTTACCGCAGAGAGGCGGGCAGCTGAGTGGGCTTCATATTACTTACCATTCAACGAAGTTGAAGCGCACCCCCGACCCGCCTCCGGATGCCCGAAAACGACCCTGCCCCCTCCGGCGCGAAGTGTCGGAGGGGGCAGGGTCGTTGCGGTGTTTCCGGGATCAACTCCAGCTGGCGTGCAGCGGCTTGCCCTCGGCGTAACCGGCGGCGCTCTGGACGCCGACGACCGCCTTCTCGGCGAATTCCGCGAGGGAGCCGGCGCCGGCGTAGGTGCAGGAGGAGCGGACGCCCGCGATGATCGAGTCGATGAGGTCCTCGACTCCCGGGCGGGTCGGGTCGAGGAACATCCGCGAGGTGGAGATGCCCTCCTCGAAGAGCGCCTTGCGGGCGCGGTCGTACGCGGACTCGTCCGAGGTGCGGTTCTTCACGGCGCGGGCCGAGGCCATCCCGAAGGACTCCTTGTAGAGGCGGCCGTCGGCGGACTGCTGGAGGTCGCCGGGCGACTCGTACGTCCCCGCGAACCAGGAGCCGATCATCACGTTGGACGCGCCGGCGGCGAGCGCCATCGCGACGTCGCGCGGGTGCCGGACGCCGCCGTCCGCCCAGACGTGCTTGCCGTGCTTCTTCGCCTCGGCGGCGCACTCCAGGACGGCGGAGAACTGCGGGCGGCCGACGCCGGTCATCATCCGGGTGGTGCACATGGCGCCGGGGCCGACGCCGACCTTGATGATGTCCGCGCCCGCCTCGATCAGGTCGCGCACGCCCTCGGCGGCGACGATGTTGCCCGCGACGATCGGCACCCGCGGGTCGAGCGCCCGGACGGCCTTCACCGCGCTGATCATGGACTCCTGGTGGCCGTGGGCCGTGTCCACGACGAGGACGTCGGCGCCCGCGTCCAGGAGCTGCTTGGCCTTGCCGGCCACGTCACCGTTGATGCCGACGGCGGCCGCGATGCGCAGCTTGCCCTCGGCGTCGGTGGCGGGGGTGTAGAGCGTGGCGCGCAGGGCGGCCTTGCGGGTGAGGATGCCGACGAGGCGTCCCTGCGCGTCGACCGCGGGGGCGAGCTTGCGGTTGGCGCCGTCGAGCTTGTTGAAGGCGTCGCGCGGGTCGATGTCCGCGTCGAGCAGCACCAGGTCCTTGGACATGACCTCGGAGAGCTGGGTGAAGCGGTCGACGCCCGTGAGGTCGTGGTCGGTGACGACGCCCACCGGACGGCGGTCGGCGTCGACGACGACGCCCGCGCCGTGGGCCCGCTTGGGCAGCAGGGACAGCGCGTCGGCGACGGTCTGGCCGGGGGCCAGCTCGATCGGGGTGTCGAGGACGAGGTGGCGCGTCTTGACCCAGGAGATGACGTCGGTGACGACCTCGATCGGGATGTCCTGGGGGATGACGACGAGGCCGCCCCGGCGGGCGATGGTTTCGGCCATCCGGCGGCCCGCGATGGCGGTCATGTTGGCGACCACGAGCGGAATGGTGGTGCCGGTCCCGTCGGGCGACGAGAGGTCCACGCCCTGCCGGGAGCCGACCGCGGAACGGCCCGGGACCATGAAGACATCGTCGTACGTGAGGTCGTACGGGACCGCGGGGGACTCTGTGTAGCGACCGGTGCCCGGCTCAAGAAAACGCATAACACTCATTTTTTCATACGAAACGGTGCAGGTCGTTTCCACGAAGACACAACAAAGGACCCCCGCGTTCGTCTCTTCCTCCGAAGAGGCGCGAAGAGGCGGCCGGGGGCTCCGGGCAAGTGGAACCTGCCTTACCCACGGACCCTACCCGAACAGGATTCGAATCATTCGTGATCACCATCCCTGGACCGGGTGACAAGGGGTCAGGTAGCTTCAAACCCGCAGGTCCCGTGGGTGTCCGAAGCGTCGATCCGGCTCGTCGGCACCCCTGGGCACACCGTTTGACCGGAGAGGATCCCGATCCGCCTGTGGACAGCGAACTGCCGGACATCTACTGCCCGTTCCCGCAGCGGACCAACCCGCACGTGGCGCACACCCGTGGGCATCTGGACAGCTGGACCAGACGGACGGGCCTGGTCCACCGCGAGTCCGCGAGGAACCGATTCGAACAGGCCGATTTCGGGGCGTTCGTCGGCATGGTCTATCCGACGGCCGACGAGGAACACCTCGATCTGGTGGCCGACTGGTTCGTCTGGCTCTTCCTGGTCGACGACCAGCTCGACGACGGCCACCTCGGGCGTTCACCCGACCGGGTGAGAGACGTCGTCGACCGGATGCGCGCGGTGGTCGACGGCTCCGCCCCCGAGCCGCTGCCGGGCGAGGACGTCCCGGCCGCCGTGACGGCCCTGGCCGACCTGTGGAAACGTACGATGCCGAACGCCGCCCCGCACTGGCGGACCCGGTTCGCCTGGCACCTGGTCACCTACCTCACGACCGCCACCACCTGGGAGGCGGGGAACCGCGCCGAGGACGTGGTGCCCTCGGAGGACACGTACATCGCCAAGCGGCGGCACACCGGGGCCATCCATGTCTGCATGGACCTCATAGAGATCGTGGCGGGCATCGACGCCCCGGAGTCGATCCACAACGACCCCCGCTTCATCACCGCCCTGGAAGCCGCGTGCAACCACGTGTGCTGGGCCAACGACGTGTACTCCTTCGAGAAGGAGCAGGTGCTCGGCGAGATCCACAATCTCGTCCACCTGGTCCGCCACCACCGGGGCTTCGGGGAGCAGCAGGCGCTGGACCACGTCGCGGAGCGTCTCGCGATGGAGACCGAGCGGTTCCTGACCGCCGAGGACGAGCTGCTGGAGCTGTATCCGGAGCTGTCCGGGATGCTGGTGCCCTACCTCGACGGGATGCGGAGCTGGATGCGCGGCAACCTGGACTGGTCCCGCCAGACGCCGCGCTACAACCCCGCCGACGTGGGTCAGTACGAGGAGCCCGAGGAGTATCTGGAGGAGACCGTGCTGGGCGTTCCGTCCGCGCGCACCGAGACCACCGCCCCCGCCCCGTGCGTGGCCAAGGCCCCGCCGACCGGCTAAGGGCTGTCCGGCGGATCAGGACGGGCCGAGGGCCGTGCACCGGATGCGGTGCACGGCCCTCGGTGTGTTCCGGCCTGTCACTCCCCGTCGGGGTCGGCCCGCTCCAGTGCCGGACGGACGCCCGCGGGGGACTCGGTGAGCAGGAAGTCGGCCGCGGCGGTGTCCGTCACCAGGCTGGTGACGAGTCCGGAGCGCAGCACCGCGCCGATCGCCGCCGCCTTGCGCAGACCGCCCGCGATCGCGACCACCTCGGGGATCCGGCGCAGCCGGTCCGCCTCCACGGTGATGCAGCGCTCCCCCAGGTCACGGCCGACCCGGCGGCCCTCGGAGTCGAAGAGGTGCGCGGACATCTCGGCGGCGACGCCGAGCGAGGCGTAATGGGCGCGTTCGGCGTCCGAGAGCATGTCGTGGACCGTCGAGATGCCCGGCTCCCAGGAACCGATGGAGACGGCGGCGACCGTCACCTTGTCGAAGTACTCGAAGGCCCGGGCGATGCCGGTCTGTTCGCGCAGGGCGGCGGCCGTCGCGGGGTCGGGCAGCAGCATCGGCGCGTAGATGGGGTGCGCCTCGCCGCCGGAGACCTGCGCCGCCCGGCGGACCGCCTCGACCGAGCCGCGCTCGGCGGTGCCCGCGTCGTACACGCCGGTCAGCTGGACGACCGTGCACGGCGGGAGCCGGTCGAGGGCGGCCGCCATGTGGATGGTGGAGCGGCCCCAGGCCAGGCCGAGCACATCGCCCTCGGCGACCAGCTCGCCGAGGAGGTCGGCCGCGACCTCGCCGAGGTTCTCCGGGTCGGGGGCGTCTTCCTGCTCCTCGGCCGGGGACTCGACGACCACCGCGTGCCGCAGCCCGTAACGGGCCCGCAGGGCGTCGGAGCGTTCGGCGTCCAGCTCGGCCGGCACCCGGATCTCGATGCGTACGAGATCGCGTTCGAGGGCCGTCTCCAGGACCCGGGCCACCTTGAAGCGGCTCACGCCGAACTCCTCGGCGATCTGGATCTTGGACTTGCCCTCCAGGTAGAACCGGCGGGCCATGGCCGCCGCCTGCACCAGCTCCGCGGGTCCCATCCGCATGGCTGACCGACCCGCCGAGATGCCAGACACCGCGATCTCCTCACTGCTGTTCACACGCCCGATACGCCGTTCATCCTGTCAGATCCGGCGATCCTTGATCGGCCCTGTCGGACCGCGTTCATCTGCCCTTGGTTCAGTGTCCGCATGCCCAGGGGGCTCCGGCCGTGGCCGCGTCCGCCTGGGCCCGCAGCTCCCGCACCGCCGCGGCCGGGTCCTGCGCACCGTAGACCGCGGAGCCCGCCACGAAGACGTCGGCGCCGGCCTCGGCGCAGCGCTCGATGGTGGTGGCCGATACCCCGCCGTCGACCTGGAGCCACAGTTCGAGACCGTGCTTGTTGATCAGCTCCCGGGTGCGGCGGATCTTCGGCAGCATGATGTCCAGGAAGGACTGGCCCCCGAAGCCCGGCTCGACCGTCATGATCAGCAGCATGTCCAGCTCGGGGAGCAGGTCCTCGTACGGCTCGATGGGCGTCGCGGGCTTGAGCGCCATCGAGGCGCGCGCCCCCTTCGCCCGGATCTCCCGCGCCAGGCGCACCGGAGCCGCCGCGGCCTCCGCGTGGAAGGTGACGGACCCGGCCCCCGCCTCCACGTACTGAGGGGCCCAGCGGTCCGCGTCCTCGATCATGAGGTGGCAGTCCAGCGGGGTGTCCGTGGCCTTGCTGAGCGCCTCGACGATCGGCACGCCGAGCGTCAGGTTGGGCACGAAGTGGTTGTCCATGACATCGACGTGGAGCCAGTCCGCGCCTTCGACGGCCTTCGCCTCCTCGGCGAGACGCGCGAAATCGGCGGACAGGATGCTGGGGTTGATCTGCGCCATGACCCAAGCCTGCCACGTCTCCCGCCCGTTCCCCGCCTCGATGCGCTCCGAAGCCTCACAGGGCCATCACACTTCGCACATTCTGCGCATTTTGCCAGCGCTTTACTGTTCCTTTGCCGTTCTCGGGGCGAGACCGGGCGATGCGGGACCGAAGGCCGGTACACGGCCGCCCGTCCGCGCGCGGGAAGCTCAGCCGGTCCGGCGCAGCAGCGCCAGGTACATCGCGTCCGTGCCGTGCAGATGCGGCCACAGCTGGACGTCGGGGCCGTCCCCCAGCGCGGGCACCCCGGGCATCAGCGGGCGGGCGTCGATCCACTCCGCCTCCACCGGCTCCCCGCCCCGGCCCTTCAGGACGTCCTCGACCACCACACGGGTCTCCGCGAGATGCGGCGAGCAGGTCGCGTAGCCGACCACTCCGCCGACCCGTACAGCCTTCAACGCCTCCCGCAGCAGGCCTCGTTGGAGCGGGGCGAACGCTTCCAGGTCCTCGGCCCGACGCCGCCAGCGGGACTCCGGACGACGCCGCAGAGCGCCCAGGCCGGAGCAGGGCACGTCCATCAGGATCCGGTCGAACGTGCCGGGCAGCCACGGCGGACGGGTGCCGTCCGCGGTGATCACCTGATACGGGCCGGGGTTGCCGGCGAGCGTCCGCTCGACCAGCCGGGCGCGGTGCGGCTGCTTCTCGGCGGCGAGCAGGGCGGCGCCCCGCCCGGCGGCGAGGGCGGCGAGCAGGGCGGCCTTGCCGCCCGGGCCGGCGCAGCCGTCCAGCCAGCGGCTGTCACGGCCCTCGACGGGTGCGGCGGCCAGGGCGGCGGCGACGAGCTGGCTGCCCTCGTCCTGGACGCCCGCCCGGCCCTCCTGGACGGCCTCCAGCGCGCCGGGCTCGCCTCCCTCGGCCATCCGGACGGCGTACGGGGACCAGCGGCCCGGCAGGGAGTTGTCCTCGCCGAGCGCCTCGGCCAGCTCGTCAGTGGTGGAGCGGCCGGGGCGGGCCGCCAGCGTCACCTCGGGCCGCTCGTTGTCGGCTTCCAGCAGGTCCTCGATGCCCGCCCGGCCGCCGCCCAGCGCGTCCCAGAGGGCGGAGACGATCCAGCGGGGGTGCGAGTGCACGACGGACAGGTGGTCCTCGGCGTCCTCGTCGTACGGCGGGGCGACCTTCTCCACCCAGCCGTCGAGGTCGTGCGCGGTGACCTTGCGCAGCACCGCGTTGACGAACTTCGCACGCCCCTCCCCCAGCACCACCCGGGCCAGCTCCACGCTGGCGGAGACGGCCGCGTGCGTGGGGATACGGGTGCCGAGCAGCTGGTGGACGCCCATGTTCAGGACATCGAGGACCGGCGGGTCGACCTCGCGCAGCGGCCGGTCGATGCAGGCCGCCACGATCGCGTCGTACGTGCCCTGGCGGCGGAGCGTCCCGTAGACCAGCTCGGTCGCCAGCGCCGCGTCCCGGCCGTCGAAGTCGCCCTTGGCACGGGCCTTCTTCAGCAGCGGGGGCAGCACGAGGTTGGCGTACGCGTCACGCTCGTCGACGGCCCGGAGCGCCTCGAAGGCGAGGAAACGGACCGGGTCCTTCTGCGGTCGGCGGTGGGGCTTGGCGGGACGGCGACGCGGCTGGTCGTTCACGTGAAAGGTGCTCCGCTGATGGTGAGAGGTGCGAACCCTCCCAGCGTACGTCGCCGTCCCCGGGCGCCCGAACGGCAGCCCGGGCCCCTCGAACACCCCCCGGGCCCCGGGCCGGCTCTGCCCGCTCGGGGCGCCTGCCTACAGGCCGAGCAGCTCTCCGTGGACGATGCGGACGCCGCGCGCCCAGTCGGCGCCCTTCATCGGCTTCTTGCCCTGCGGCTGGACCCACAGCAGCTCGACCGCGTGCGAT
This sequence comes from Streptomyces sp. NPDC091287, assembly GCF_044768525.1. NCBI lineage: Bacteria > Bacillati > Actinomycetota > Actinomycetes > Kitasatosporales > Streptomycetaceae > Streptomyces > Streptomyces sp. NPDC091287. The sequence goes on along the minus strand of NZ_JBIVUV010000023.1, from coordinate 19,917 downwards.
CCGGTGCCCACGTACACGTTGTTCTTCGCCGCCGACAGCTCGCCGGGGGCCAGGTCGGTGCGGTCCGGGACCGGCGTGGCCTGGATCAGCTTGAGCCGCTCACCGCGGAACAGGGTCCACGCGCCGGGGGCCGGGGTGCAGCCCCGCACCACCCGGTCGACCCGCAGGGCGGGCGCGGACCACTGGACCTGGGCGTCCTCGACGGTGATCTTCGGGGCCAGGGTGACGCCGTCGTGCGGCTGGGGCACGGCGTGCAGCGTGCCGTCCTCGATGCCGTCCATGGTGGCGGCGAGCAGCCCGGCGCCCGCGAAGGCGAGCCGGGTGAGCAGGTCGCCGCTGGTGTCGGTGGGACGGACCTCCTCGGTGAGGACGCCGTAGACCGGGCCGGAGTCCAGCCCCTCCTCGATGAGGAAGGTCGACGCGCCGGTCACCTCGTCCCCGGCCATCACCGCGTGCTGGACCGGCGCAGCGCCCCGCCAGGCGGGCAGCAGCGAGAAGTGCAGGTTGACCCAGCCCCGGGCGGGCACGTCGAGGGCGACCTTGGGCAGCAGGGCCCCGTAGGCGACGACCGGGCAGCAGTCCGGGGCGATCTCGCGCAGCCGGGCCAGGAACTCCTCGTCCCGGGGCTTCGCGGGCTTGAGCACCTCGATCCCGGCCTCCTCCGCCCGCTCGGCCACCGGACTCGCGACCAGCCGGCGGCCCCGCCCGGCGGGGGCGTCCGGACGGGTCACGACGGCGGCCACCTCGTGGCGGCCGGAGGCGATCAGGGCGTCCAGTGCGGGGACGGCGACTTCAGGGGTGCCGGCGAAGACGAGCTTCATGGGTGGCTGACTGCCTCTCGGGCCAAGACGTACGGTGACGAGCAGCACACCAGTCTAGGGTCTCCCTCCGGACGGGGCCCGGTCCGGCCCTTGCGGGCGAGCGCCGCGCGGGGGGCGTACGCGCGCCGCGCACGCCCCGTGCATATGCACATACGCCCCGATAGCGTGACCACATACCCGGCTCGGGCGTTGGTCAAAGGAGATTGACCGAAGCGGGCCGCCATGATGCGGCCCGATCCCTTTCAACGCCGGTTCGAGAGGCTTCTTCATGGCCGACCACGCAACCCACGACGCCCAAGCGCGGGCCAGTCTGCATCTTCTGGTGCGGGACATCGAGCGGGTCCGGCGGCAGGTGGACGCGCTGCGCACCCTCACCGCCCAGCTGGGCAACGTCTACCGTCCGCGCCGCTCCGGCCCCTCCGCGGGCTTCGTCGTCTACGGCAGGGCCCCGGCCCCCACCGTCCGCCTCGCGCAGGAACTGCGGGACAGCGTCGAGACCCTGGTCACGGCCGCGGTGGACTTCGACCGCTCGCTCGGCTTCTCCTGGGACGCGGTGGGCTCCGCCCTCGGCGTCACCAAGCAGGCCGTGCACCGCCGTTACGGAACGCGCCGGGCCACGCCGCAGCCCGCCGCCGAGACGGGCGGCGAGAGCACCGCCGTGCCGCGCCCGGTCTCCGTCGGGACGGGGCTGGCCGGATCCTCCGCCGGGGGGCCCGGCTCCCCGGTGCCCTCGGTCCCGGCGGCCCGCTCGATGCCGCCGCAGCCGTCGGCCCAGCCGGTCCGCGAGGAACTGCGTCCCGGCGCCTTCCCGGGCCCCCGCAACGGCTGACCGCACGCCGCCCCTCTGCCCCACCGTGCCGGTCGCACGGCGGGGCAGCCCCCTGTCCGGACCCGAAGAGCCTCCCCCGCGGCCTCAGCCGATGTCGGGCGGGTCGATCCTGATGCGGACCGGGTCGGTCGCCCCCTTGGCCATGCGGGCCGCGAGCGCCGTCTTCAGGGCGCGGGCGAGCGCCGCCCCCCGTCCCGGGACCACCCGGATCAGGGCCCGCTCCCAGGTCTCGCCCGGCGGGGCGTCCCCCGATCGGCGGGGCCTGCCCGGCTCGGCCGACGGGACCGGCACCGGACCCAGGATCTCGGCCTCCGGCGGCAGCCCGGCGGTCCGGAGGAACGCGGCCAGGGCCTCGGCGGGGCCGGTCGCGGAGGCCATCCGGGAGACCGGCGGGAAGCCCAGCTCGGCCCGCTCCGCCAGCTCCCGCCGGGCGAATCCCGCCGGGTCCCAGCGGACCAGCGCCTGCACCGCGCGCTCCGTCGGCTCGGCCACGATCACCACCGTGCCGCCCTCGTCCTGGCCCCGCACCAGCGCCCCCGCAGCCGTCCACCGGCGCAGCGCCTCCTCCCCCGCGCGCAGATCGGGCCGGCCGAGCATGGCCCAGCCGTCCAGGAGCAGGGCCGCCGCGTAGCCGCCTTCGGCGACGGGCTCGGCGCCGGGCGTGGAGACGACCAGGGCCGGGGTGTCCGGCACCGCGTCCAGGATGTGGTCGCGCCCCGAGGTGCGGACGGTCACGGCGGGAAAGGCCCGGCCCAGCTCCTCCGCCGTGCGGCGGGCGCCGACGATCTGGGCGCGCAGCCGGGCGGAGCCGCACTCCGCGCAGTGCCAGGCCCGCTCGGCCCGCCCGCACCAGGCGCAGTTCAGATCCTGCTGGTCCGGGGCCTGGAGGGGGCCCGCGCAGTGCCGGCAGCGGGCGGGGGTGCGGCAGCGTTCGCAGGCGAGGCGGGGGGCGTAACCCCGGCGGGGCACCTGGACCAGCACCGGACCGCTGCGCAGACCGTCGCGCACCGCCCCCCAGGCGAGGCTGGGCAGCCGGGCGGTACGGGCGGCGCCGTCCCGGGCCAGCTCGCCGTCCCCGACCGTACGGATGAGGGGCGCGGCCCGGCGCAGCCGCTCGCGGTCCGCGAGGAGCGGCAGCGCCCAGCCGCTCTCCACGAGCTGGGCGGCCTCGACCGTGCAGCTGGTGCCGCCGAGGAGGAAGCCGCAGCGGCCCTGGGCCGACCGCAGCTCCAGGACCTCGCGGACATGCGGGAAGGGGGCGTTGTCGTCGCTGTGGCTGGAGTCCCCGTCGTCCCAGACGACGACCAGGCCGAGGTCCTGGACGGGGGCGAACATGGCGGCCCTGGTCCCCACGACCGCCCGCACCGAGCCCCGGCGCACCGCGAGCCACTGCCGGTAGCGCTTCTCGGGGCCGGAGTCGGCGGTCAGCAGGGCGTGCCGGCCCGCGCCGAGCGCCTCGGTCAGGGCCGCGTCGACCCGTCCGGCGGCCCGTCCGTCCGGAACGACGACGAGCGCGCCGCGCCCGGAGGAGAGCGTCGCGGCGACGGCGCCGGCGATCTCGGCGGGCCAGTGCGGGCCCGGCAGGGCAGTCCACACCGCGCGCGGAGCGCCGCCCTCGGCCAGCGCGCGCAGGAAGGCCGGGCCTTGGCCGTACCGCTCCCAGGTGCCCGGCTCCGGGGCGGGGGGTGGGGGCAGCGGGTCCGGGGACGGCTTGGACTCGGCGCGGCCGTTGCGGGGCGGGACGGCGAGCTGGAGGACATCGGCGAGGCTGCCCGCGTACCGGTCGGCGACGGCGCGGCAGAGGGCGAGCAGGTCGGGCCCGAGGACCGGCTCCGGGGAGACCACGGAGGCGAGGGCGGCCAGCGCCCCCTGGTAGTCGGAGTCGGCGCGGCGCTCGACGATGAAGCCGTCGATCAGCCCGCCGCCCTCGCGCCGCCCGCCCTGGATGTTGCGCCCTCCGGCCCCGAACCGGACCCGCACCCGGACGCCCGGCTGTGCGTCGGCGTCCAGCTCCTCGGGGACCGCGTAGTCGAAGTACTGGTCGAGGTGGAGGACGCCCTTGTTGACCAGGACGCGGGCGACGGGCAGCTCCTCGGCGAGGGCCGCGCCGCGCCAGGTACGCGGCTTGGCGCGCGGCACCTTCGCCCGGCGCACGGTCTCCCGGATCAGCGCAAGCTGCTCCGGCGCCCCGGCACCGGGTTCGGCGGACTGCTCGTTCTCGCTGCTCACAGCTGAATTCCTACCAGAGAGCACTGACAGCGGCGGGGGCACGGCAGCGGGGCCCGGACACCGCGTTCGGTGTCCGGGCCCCGCTGTCGTACTCGATGACGCCCGCCCCGCTGTCGTACGCGGGCGGGTCTCGCTACAGACCGGCGGCGGCGCGCAGGGCGTCCACGCGGTCGGTGCGCTCCCAGGTGAAGTCGGGCAGCTCACGGCCGAAGTGGCCGTAGGCGGCGGTCTGGGCGTAGATCGGGCGGAGCAGGTCGAGGTCCCGGATGATCGCGGCCGGGCGGAGGTCGAAGACCTCGCCGATCGCGTTCTCGATCTTCTCGGTGTCGACCGCGGCGGTGCCGAAGGTCTCCACGAACAGTCCGACGGGCTCGGCCTTGCCGATCGCGTACGCCACCTGGACCTCGCAGCGCGCGGCGAGCCCGGCGGCCACCACGTTCTTGGCGACCCAGCGCATCGCGTACGCGGCGGAGCGGTCGACCTTGGACGGGTCCTTGCCCGAGAAGGCGCCGCCGCCGTGCCGGGCCATGCCGCCGTAGGTGTCGATGATGATCTTGCGGCCGGTCAGGCCGGCGTCGCCCATCGGGCCGCCGATCTCGAAGCGGCCGGTCGGGTTCACCAGGAGGCGGTAGCCCTCGGTGTCCAGCTTGATGCCGTCCTCGACGAGCTGCGCGAGCACGTGCTCGACGACGAACTCGCGGATGTCGGGCGCGAGCAGCGAGTCCAGGTCGATGTCGGAGGCGTGCTGCGAGGAGACGACCACCGTGTCCAGCCGGACCGCCTTGTCACCGTCGTACTCGATGGTGACCTGGGTCTTGCCGTCGGGGCGCAGGTAGGGGATGGTCCCGTTCTTGCGCACATCGGACAGTCGCCGGGAGAGGCGGTGCGCGAGGTGGATCGGGAGCGGCATCAGCTCCGGGGTCTCGTCGCAGGCGTAGCCGAACATCAGGCCCTGGTCGCCGGCGCCCTGCTTGTCGAGCTCGTCCTCATCACCCTCGACCCGCTGCTCGTACGCGGTGTCGACGCCCTGTGCGATGTCCGGCGACTGCGAGCCGATAGACACCGAGACGCCACAGGAAGCACCGTCGAAGCCCTTTTTGGAGGAGTCGTAACCGATCTCCAGAACCTTGTTGCGCACGAGGTTGGGGATGTCGGCGTAGGCCTTGGTGGTGACCTCGCCCGCGACATGCACCAGACCTGTGGTGATCAAGGTCTCGACGGCGACACGCGAGGTGGGGTCCTCGCGCAGGAGCGCGTCGAGAATCGTGTCGCTGATCTGGTCAGCGATCTTGTCGGGGTGACCCTCGGTGACGGATTCCGAGGTGAAGAGACGGCGGGACACATCGCTCCCTGGGGTTGCAGCGGCTGCTGGCTGATCATGGGTGGCACGACCGAGAGCTGCGCTCGGCCCGTACCGTCGGCCAGTTTATCGGTCGCATCCGGCGACCGGGTCAGGTGTCTCGCCCTTTGGGAGGTTCGTGACGTGCGCCACCCGGGGAACCAGTAGGACAATCCACCCTTCCCGACCTGCGTTTTAGGCCTTATGGGACGATTTGGCTCACCCGGAGGGTTGATTGTGAAATCGGCCGGAACCTTCCCGAAACCAGATCCCAGACCGTGTCGGCAAGCGCTTCCTTGGGGCCGTACGGTACCGGCGTCTCCTGGCCGTCGGCGGCGAGGACGACCGCTTCGTTCTCCTCCGAGCCGAAGGTCTTGCGCTCCCCGACCTCGTTGACCACGAGGAGGTCGCAGCCCTTGCGGCGGAGCTTCGCACGGCCGTTGAGCAGCACGTCGTCGGTCTCGGCGGCGAATCCGACGACGAGCTGGTCCGGGCGGGCCCGCTCGCCGGAGACCTCGGCGAGGATGTCGGGATTACGGACCAGGGTGACGACGGGCGCCTCCTCGCCGTCCTTCTTCTTGATCTTGCCGGAGGCGTACGCGGCGGGGCGGAAGTCGGCCACCGCGGCCGCCATCACGATGACGTCCGCGTCGGGGGCGGCCTTCAGCACGGCCTCGCGCAGCTGCACGGCCGTGCCGACGCGGAGGACGTCCGCCCCGGCCGGGTCGGGGAGCCCGGTGTTGGCCTCGATCAGGGTGACCCGCGCCCCCCGGGCCACGGCGGTGCGCGCCAGCGCGTACCCCTGCTTGCCGGAGGAGCGGTTGCCCAGGAAGCGCACCGGGTCGAGCGGCTCGCGCGTGCCGCCGGCGCTGATCACCACATGGCGGCCCGCGAGGTCGGGCTCGGTGACCCCGCGCGCCAGCACCCGGCGGCAGACCTCGAAGATCTCGCCGGGGTCGGGGAGCCGGCCCTTGCCGGTGTCGACGCCGGTGAGCCGCCCGACGGCGGGCTCGATGACGACGGCTCCCCGGCGGCGCAGGGTGGCGACGTTCTCCTGGGTGGCCGGGTGCTCCCACATCTCGGTGTGCATCGCGGGGGCGAAGACCACCGGACAGCGGGCGGTCAGGAGCGTGTTGGTGAGCAGGTCGTCGGCGAGCCCGTGGGCGGCCTTGGCCAGCATGTCCGCGGTGGCCGGGGCGACCACCACGAGGTCGGCGCCCTGCCCGATCCGCACGTGCGGGACCTCGTGGACGTCCTGCCAGACCTCGTCGGAGACCGGGTGACCGGAGAGCGCCGACCAGGTGGCGGCCCCCACGAAGTGCAGCGACGCGGCGGTCGGGACGACCCGTACGTCGTGGCCGGACTCGGTCAGCCGGCGCAGCAGTTCGCACGCCTTGTAGGCGGCGATGCCCCCGCTGACCCCCAGGACGACCTTCGGCTTGTCCACTGCGTCTCCCCGCACTCGGCAACGTAAGGCAACGTGTGCGTCCCATGCTGCCTCACCGCGCAGAACGCGTTCACCCGGCCCCGGACACACCTCAGGCCCGGCGGACGGGCCGCCGGGCCTGGAGTGAAGGTGCCGTGGTGCTCCTGCGTTACTGCGCGGGGCCCTCGATGGCCTCGGAGGTCAGCAGGCCCGCGTTGATCTCGCGGAGTGCGATCGAGAGCGGCTTCTCGTGCACGTGGGTGTCGACGAGCGGACCGACGTACTCAAGGAGGCCTTCACCGAGCTGCGAGTAGTACGCGTTGATCTGGCGGGCGCGCTTGGCCGCGTAGATCACCAGGCTGTACTTCGAGTCGGTGGCTTCGAGGAGCTCATCAATCGGCGGGTTGATGATGCCCTCGGGCGTGGTGATGGAAGAGGACACTCTCTGCCTTCCGAAGGGGGTGTAGATCAAAGATCAACGTGATCTGAGCGAACGCGGAGATCTAGGCCTGAAGCATCAACGTTAGCAGCTCACGCGCCACGTCCTCGACGGAGGTGTTGACGAGCGTCGTATCGAACTCGGCCTCGGCGGCCAGTTCGATCTTCGCGGCGGCGAGCCGGCGCTCGATGACCTCGGGGGCCTCGGTGCCCCGGCCGGTGAGCCGGCGCACCAGCTCCTCCCAGCTCGGCGGGGCCAGGAAGACCAGCCGCGCGTCGGACATCGACTGGCGGACCAGCCGGGCGCCCTGGAGGTCGATCTCCAGCAGGACCGGTTCGCCGGCCTCCAGGCGGTCGAGCACGGCGCGCCGGGGCGTGCCGTAGCGGTTGCCCGCGAACTCGGCCCACTCCAGCAGTTCGCCGTTGGCGACGAGCTTGTCGAACTCCTCGTCGTCCACGAAGAAGTAGTGCACACCGTTGCGCTCCCCGGGGCGTGGCTTGCGTGTCGTCGCCGACACGGAGAGCCAGACCTCGGGGTGCACGGTGCGCATATGAGCGACGACCGTGCTCTTGCCGACCCCTGAGGGGCCGGAGAGCACGGTCAGCCGCGGACGTACGTCCGGGGGTACGGGGGACGTCCCCCGGGATGTTGCAGCCATGGGGCGATTATCCCCGCTCTCAGGAGTGCCTGAGAACGTCAGGCGGGGCTGCCGCCGAACTCACGCTCCAAGGATGCGATCTGATTGGAGCCAAGACCCCTGACCCGGCGGCTCTCGGAGATACCGAGACGCTCCATGATCTGCTTGGCGCGGACCTTGCCGACGCCCGGCAGGGATTCCAGCAGTGCGGAGACCTTCATCTTCCCGATGACGTCGTTCTCCTGGCCCTGCTTGATGACCTCGTGGAGGGAAGCGCCGGAGTGCTTGAGTCGATTCTTGACCTCGGCCCGCTCCCGGCGAGCCGCGGCGGCCTTTTCGAGCGCGGCTGCGCGCTGTTCAGGGGTAAGGGGCGGAAGAGCCACGCCTACGTCACCTCGGATGTCGATCTGTCGGATACGGACCGGCGGGGAAGCTGGACGCCACCCACCAGGTGAGCGGAGAACACACTGTGCTCGGCCGCTCTCGACGGAGACTAGCGGCAAGGACCGCTGTAGTCAGCGAGAACAGACGAAAAGTCCTGGTCAGCTGTGGCCGACCAGGATTTTCGCGACATATCGACCAGGTTTCTCGTCAGTATTTCGTCAACACGCTGTAAACGTGTCAGGGTCAGCTGCCGGATACGGCGCCGCGGACCTCGTCCGCGAACCGTTCGGCGGCTTCGCGCAGCCCGGACACGTCCGGGCCGTGGCGCAGCACGCCCCGGCTCACGCTGGGGACCACGTTGCCCACCGCGTCGCCGAACACCGCCGGAAGATCCGCCGGGGTCGCGCCCTGGGCGCCGATGCCGGGCGCGAGGAGCGGCCCGTTGATCGCCAGGTTCACCCCGGCGTCGCCGAGCGTCGCGCCGACCACCGCGCCGACCGAGCCGAGCGGGACGGCCCCGGCGTTCTCGGCGGCCATGTGGTCGAGCATCAGCTGGGCGAGCGAGCGGCCGTCGGCCGCCGTGGCCCGCTGGACCTCGGCGCCCTCCGGGTTGGAGGTGAGGGCGAGGACGAAGACGCCCGCGCCGGAGACGGCGGCCGCGTCGAGCGCCGGGCGCAGCGAGCCGAAGCCCAGGTACGGGGAGACGGTGACCGCGTCGGAGAAGAGCGGGGAGTCCTTGTCCAGGTAGGTCGCCGCGTAGGCGCCCATGGTGGAGCCGATGTCGCCGCGCTTGGCGTCCATCAGAACGAGCGCCCCGGCGGCGCGTGCCTCCTCGACGGCCTTCTCCAGGACGGCGACGCCGCGCGAGCCGAAGCGCTCGAAGAACGCGGACTGCGGCTTGAGGACGGCGACCCGGTCGGCCAGCGCCTCCACGACGGTCCGGGTGAAGCGCTCCAGGCCGGCGATGTCGTCGTTCAGGCCCCAGGAGGTGAGCAGGGAGGCGTGCGGGTCGATGCCGACGCAGAGCGGCCCGCGGGTGTCCATGGCACGGCGCAGGCGGGCGCCGAAGGGTTCGAGCGTCACAGGGCGGCCTTCTTCCGGGTCTCGGCGCCGACGGCCTCGGCGAGGGTGGCGTACGGAGAGGTGGCGAGCCGGGCGGCGAGGCCCTTGTGGATCGCCCGGGCGTAGAAGGGACCTTCGTAGATGAAGGCGCTGTAGCCCTGGACGAGGGTGGCCCCGGCGAGGATGCGCTGCCAGGCGTCCTCGGCGTTCTCGACGCCCCCGACGCCCACCAGCGTGATCCGGTCCCCCACACGGGCGTACAGGCGGCTCAGGACCTCCAGCGAGCGCTCCTTGAGGGGCGCGCCGGACAGTCCGCCGGTCTCCCCCACCAGGCCGGGGGCCGACTTCAGGCCCAGGCCTTCCCGCGCGATGGTGGTGTTGGTGGCGATGATGCCGTCAAGGCCCAGCTCCACGGCGAGGTCCGCGACGGCGTCGACGTCCTCGTCCGCGAGGTCCGGGGCGATCTTGACGAGCAGGGGGACGCGCCGGGTGGTGACGGTGCGGTCGGCGGCCTCGCGTACGGCGGTGAGCAGCGGCCGCAGCGACTCGGTGGCCTGGAGGTTGCGCAGGCCGGGGGTGTTGGGCGAGGAGACGTTGACGACCAGGTAGTCGGCGTGGCCGGCGAGGGCCTCGGTGGACTTCACGTAGTCGGCGGCGGCCTCGGCCTCCGGGACGACCTTGGTCTTGCCGATGTTGACGCCGACCGTGGTGCGGAAGACGGGGTTGCGGGCGGCCAGACGGGCGGCGACGGCGGCGGAGCCCTCGTTGTTGAAGCCCATGCGGTTGATCAGCGCGCGGTCCGCGACCAGCCGGAAGAGGCGCTTCTTGGGGTTGCCGGGCTGCGGTTCGCCGGTGACGGTGCCGATCTCGATGTGGTCGAAGCCGAGCATCGCCATGCCGTCGATCGCGACGGCGTTCTTGTCGAAGCCGGCGGCGAGGCCGAAGGGACCGTGCATCCGCAGGCCGAGAGCCTCGGTGCGCAGCTCCTTGAAGCGCGGGGCGAGGGCGGCGGCGACGAAGGTGCGCAGGACGGGGATCCGGGCGGCGAGGCGGATCCAGCGGAAGGCGGCGTAGTGGGCCTGCTCGGGATCCATCCGCTTGAAGACCAGCCGGAAGAAGAGCTTGTACATGAGGAGATGTCCTTGGTGCTCGGTGTGCTCGACGTGGCTCGCAAAGAGGGGGACACCGTTTGACGGTGTCCCCCTCTCCGGGCTGCTATTCGCGGGCCGCGATCAAGTGTTCCGCGTGTTCCTGGAGGGAACGGACCCCGACGTCACCGTGGTTCAGGGCGTCGATGCCCTGGACGGCGGCGGCGAGCGCCTGGACCGTGGTCAGGCACGGTACGGAGCGTGCGACGGCCGCGGTGCGGATCTCGTAGCCGTCGAGCCGGCCGCCGGTGCCGTACGGCGTGTTGACGATGAGGTCGACCTCGCCGTCGTGAATGAGCTGGACGATGGTCTTCTCGCCGTTCGGACCGGTGCCCTCGGACTGCTTGCGCACGACGGTGGCGTTGATGCCGTTGCGCTTGAGGACCTCCGCGGTGCCGGAGGTGGCCATCAGCTCGAAGCCGTGGGCGACCAGCTCGCGGGCCGGGAAGATCATCGAGCGCTTGTCGCGGTTGGCGACCGAGATGAACGCGCGGCCCTTGGTGGGCAGCGGGCCGTAGGCGCCGGCCTGCGACTTGGCATACGCCGTGCCGAAGACCGAGTCGATGCCCATGACCTCGCCGGTGGAGCGCATCTCCGGGCCGAGGACCGTGTCGACGCCCCGGCCGTGGATGTCGCGGAAGCGCGACCACGGCATCACGGCCTCCTTGACGGAGATCGGCGCGTCCAGCGGCAGGGTGCCGCCGTCGCCGGTCTTCGGCAGCAGGCCCTCCGCGCGCAGCTCGGCGATGGTCGCGCCGAGCGAGATGCGGGCGGCGGCCTTGGCGAGCGGCACGGCGGTCGCCTTCGAGGTGAAGGGGACCGTGCGGGAGGCGCGCGGGTTGGCCTCCAGGACGTAGAGGATGTCGCCGGAGAGCGCGAACTGGATGTTGATCAGTCCGAGCACGCCGACGCCCTTGGCGATGCCCTCGGTGGAGGCGCGCAGCCGCTTGATGTCGAAGCCGCCGAGCGTGATCGGGGGCAGGGCGCAGGCCGAGTCGCCGGAGTGGATGCCGGCTTCCTCGATGTGCTCCATGACGCCGCCGAGGTACAGCTCGGTGCCGTCGTAGAGGGCGTCCACGTCGATCTCGATGGCGTCGTCGAGGAAGCGGTCGACCAGGACCGGCCGGGTGGGGCTGATCTCGGTGGACTCGGAGATGTACGAGGCGAGGCGCGTCTCGTCGTACACGATCTCCATGCCGCGCCCGCCGAGCACGTAGCTCGGGCGGACCAGGACCGGGTAGCCGATCTCGTCGGCGATGGCCTTGGCCTCGCCGAAGGTGGTGGCGGTGCCGTGCTTGGGCGCGGGCAGTCCGGCCTCGGCCAGGACCCGGCCGAAGGCGCCCCTGTCCTCGGCGGCGTGGATGGCCTCCGGGGAGGTGCCGACGACGGGCACGCCGTTGTCCTTGAGGGCCTGCGCGAGGCCGAGCGGGGTCTGGCCGCCGAGCTGCACGATGACACCGGCGATCGGGCCCGCCAGCGATTCGGCGTGCACGATCTCCAGGACGTCCTCCAGGGTGAGCGGCTCGAAGTAGAGCCGGTCGGAGGTGTCGTAGTCGGTGGAGACGGTCTCCGGGTTGCAGTTGACCATGACGGTCTCGTAGCCCGCGTCGCTCAGGGCGAAGGAGGCGTGCACACAGGAGTAGTCGAACTCGATGCCCTGGCCGATGCGGTTGGGCCCCGAGCCGAGGATGATCACGGCCGGCTTGGTGCGGCTCGCGACCTCGCTCTCCTCGTCGTAGGAGGAGTAGAAGTACGGCGTGTTCGCGGCGAACTCGGCGGCGCAGGTGTCGACCGTCTTGTAGACCGGGCGGATGCCGAGCGCGTGCCGGACCTCGCGGACGACGTCCTCGCGCAGCCCGCGGATCTCGCCGATCTGGGTGTCGGAGAAGCCGTGCCGCTTGGCCTCGGCGATCAGGCCGGCGTCCAGGCGCTCGGCGGAGGCCAGCCCGTCGGCGATCTCCTTGATCAGGAAGAGCTGGTCGACGAACCAGGGGTCGATCTTCGTGGAGTCGAAGACCTCCTCCTGGGTGGCTCCGGCCCGGATCGCCTGCATGACGGTGTTGATGCGGCCGTCGGTGGGGCGGACCGCCTCGGCCAGCAGCTCGGCCTTGTCGCCGACCGGGCCGGTGAAGGTGAACTGCGAGCCCTTCTTCTCCAGGGAGCGCAGGGCCTTCTGGAGGGCCTCGGTGAAGTTCCGGCCGATCGCCATGGCCTCGCCCACCGACTTCATGGTGGTGGTGAGGGTGGAGTCGGCGGAGGGGAACTTCTCGAAGGCGAAGCGCGGGGCCTTGACGACGACGTAGTCGAGGGTCGGCTCGAAGGAGGCCGGCGTCTTCTCGGTGATGTCGTTGGGGATCTCGTCCAGGGTGTAGCCGACGGCCAGCTTGGCGGCGATCTTGGCGATCGGGAAGCCGGTGGCCTTGGAGGCGAGCGCCGAGGAGCGGGAGACGCGCGGGTTCATCTCGATGACGATGACCCGGCCGTCGGCGGGGTCGATGGCGAACTGGATGTTGCAGCCGCCGGTGTCGACGCCGACCTCGCGGATGATCGCGATACCGACGTCGCGCAGCCGCTGGTACTCGCGGTCGGTGAGGGTCATCGCCGGGGCGACGGTGATGGAGTCGCCGGTGTGGACGCCCATCGGGTCGAAGTTCTCGATGGAGCAGACGACCACGACGTTGTCGTTCCTGTCGCGCATCAGCTCCAGCTCGTACTCCTTCCAGCCGAGGATGGACTCCTCCAGGAGCACCTCGGTGGTCGGCGAGAGCGTGAGGCCCTGTCCGGCGATGCGGCGCAGCTCCTCCTCGTCGTGGGCGAAGCCGGAGCCGGCGCCGCCCATGGTGAAGGAGGGGCGGACGACGACGGGGTAGCCGCCGAGGGTGTCGACGCCGGCGATGACGTCGTCCATGGTGTGGCAGATGACGGAGCGGGCGGACTCGCCGTACCCGATCTTCTCCTTGACGGCCTCGACGACGCCCTTGAAGAGGTCGCGGTCCTCGCCCTTGTTGATCGCCTCGACGTTGGCGCCGATGAGCTCGACGCCGTACTTCTCCAGCACGCCGTTCTCGTGCATGGAGATCGCGGTGTTCAGCGCGGTCTGGCCGCCGAGGGTGGGCAGGAGCGCGTCGGGGCGCTCCTTGGCGATGATCTTCTCGACGAACTCGGGGGTGATCGGCTCGACGTAGGTGGCGTCGGCGATCTCCGGGTCGGTCATGATCGTCGCCGGGTTGGAGTTCACCAGGATGACGCGCAGGCCCTCGGCCTTGAGGACGCGGCAGGCCTGGGTGCCGGAGTAGTCGAACTCGGCGGCCTGGCCGATGACGATCGGACCGGAGCCGATGACCAGGACGGACTGGATATCGGAGCGCTTAGGCACGCTGGCCCTCCATCAGGGTGGTGAAACGGTCGAAGAGGTACGCGGCGTCGTGCGGGCCCGCGGCCGCCTCGGGATGGTACTGGACGCTGAAGGCGGGCCGGTCCAGAAGCTGGAGGCCCTCGACCACCTGGTCGTTCAGGCAGACGTGGGAGACCTCGGCGCGGCCGAACTCCGTGTCGGACACCTCGTCCAGCGGGGCGTCGACGGCGAAGCCGTGGTTGTGCGCGGTGACCTCGACCTTGCCGGTGGTGCGGTCCTGCACCGGCTGGTTGATGCCGCGGTGGCCGTACTTCAGCTTGTAGGTGCCGAAGCCGAGCGCGCGGCCGAGGATCTGGTTGCCGAAGCAGATGCCGAAGAGCGGGGTGGACCGTTCCAGGACCCCACGCATGAGGGCGACCGGGTGGTCGGCGGTGGAGGGGTCGCCGGGGCCGTTGGAGAAGAAGACGCCGTCCGGGTTCACGGCGTACACCTCCTCCAGGGTGGCGGTGGCGGGCAGCACGTGCACCTCGATGCCGCGTTCGGCCAACCGGTGGGGGGTCATGCCCTTGATGCCGAGGTCGATCGCGGCGACGGTGAACTTCTTGGTGCCGATCGCGGGGACGACGTAGGCCTCCTTGGTGGCGACCTCGGCGGAGAGGTCGGCGCCGGTCATCTCGGGGGCCTGGCGGACCCTGGCGAGGAGCGTGCCCTCGTCGGGGATCCCCGCGGCGGAGCCGCCAGTGAGCGCAGGGCCGGAGAAGATCCCGACGCGCATCGCGCCGCGCTCGCGCAGGTGGCGGGTGAGGGCGCGGGTGTCGACGCCGCTGATGCCGACGACGCCCTGCGCCACCAGCTCCTCGTCCAGCGAGCGCTGGGAGCGCCAGTTGGAGGGCTTACGGGCGGGGTCGCGGACGACGTAGCCGGAGACCCAGATGCGAGCGGACTCGGGGTCCTCGTCGTTCACGCCGGTGTTGCCGACGTGCGGGGCCGTCATGACGACGACCTGGCGGTGGTACGAGGGGTCGGTCAGCGTTTCCTGGTAGCCGGTCATGCCGGTGGAGAACACCGCTTCGCCGAAGGTCTCCCCCACGGCCCCGTAGGCACGGCCGCGGAAGGCGCGACCGTCCTCCAGGACGAGTACGGCGGGGGTCTGGTCCCCCCGGGTGGAGATCGTCATCGTGCGGTGCCTTCCGTAGTGGTGCTGGTGAGTTCCGTGGCGGCCGGTGCGCCGGTGAGCCGGCTGACGGCGTCGACCCAGGCCTGGTGCTCGGCGGCGCGGTCGGAGCGGAAGCCGGAGTCGATCAGCGTCTCGCCGTGCGCCCAGGTGATGATCAGCAGGCCGCCCTCGGGCAGGACCTTGCCCGCGAGCGCCTTGTCGAGGCGGGCCTCGCGCAGGGCGTCGGCCGGGATGAAGAAGTCGGCCGCCCCGGGGCGTACGACGTCCAGGCCGCGGGCGGTGAGCGTCAGCTCGGTGCGGCTGCGGGTGCCGAGGCCGTGCGCGACGATCCGGTCGAGCCACTGCCCGGCGGTGGTGGAGGCGTGGTAGCGCCCCTGAAGGGTCAGCAGCGTCTCGTCGGAGGCGAAGTCCTCGGGGGTCTCCGGGAGCTCCGGCAGGCCGGACTGGAGGCTGGCGCGCCACTTCCAGCCCTGGCGCATCAGCCAGTAGACGAAGGCGATGAAGACGAGCAGGCCGATCACCCAGGCGATGCGGGCGGCCCAGTCCGTCACTTCCGCCGACTTCTGCTCGGCGGCCAGGTGGTACAGGGGGGTCAGAGTAGTCACGCGAGCTTCCCGTCGACGACCGTGGCACGGCCCCGCAGGAAGGTATGGGTGACGCGGCCCGGCAGCTCACGGCCCTCGTAGGGGGTGTTTCGGCTGCGGGACGCGAAGCCCGCGGGGTCCACGGCTCCACGGTATGCCGGATCGACCAGAGTGAGGTTGGCGGGCTCACCCGCCGAGACGGGGCGGCCGTGCCCTTCGAGCCGGCCGATGGCCGCGGGGCGGAAGGACATGCGGTCCGCGACGCCCGCCCAGTCGATCAGGCCGGTGTCCACCATCGTCTGCTGGACGACCGAGAGCGCGGTCTCCAGGCCCACCATGCCCATGGCGGCCGCGGCCCACTCGCAGTCCTTGTCCTCGTGCGGGTGCGGGGCGTGGTCGGTGGCGACGCAGTCGATGGTGCCGTCGGCGAGCGCCTCGCGCAGGGCCATGACGTCGGCCTCGGTGCGCAGCGGCGGGTTCACCTTGTAGACCGGGTTGTAGGTGCGGACCAGCTCGTCGGTGAGGAGGAGGTGGTGCGGGGTGACCTCGGCGGTGACGTTCCAGCCCTTGGACTTGGCCCAGCGGACGATCTCGACGGAGCCGGCCGTGGAGAGGTGGCAGATGTGGACGCGGGAGCCGACGTGGGCGGCGAGGAGGACGTCGCGGGCGATGATCGACTCCTCGGCGACGGCGGGCCAGCCGCCGAGCCCGAGTTCGGCGGAGACGATGCCCTCGTTCATCTGGGCGCCCTCGGTGAGGCGGGGCTCCTGGGCGTGCTGGGCGACGACGCCGTCGAAGGCCTTCACGTACTCCAGGGCCCGGCGCATGATCACCGCGTCGTCGACGCACTTGCCGTCGTCGGAGAAGACCTTCACGCCGGCGGCGGAGTCGTGCATCGCGCCGAGCTCGGCGAGCTGCTTGCCCTCCAGGCCGACGGTGACGGCGCCCACGGGCTGCACGTCGCAGTAGCCGGACTCCTTGCCGAGGCGCCAGACCTGCTCGACGACGCCGGCGGTGTCGGCGACGGGGAAGGTGTTGGCCATGGCGTGCACGGCGGTGAAGCCGCCGACGGCCGCGGCCCTGGTGCCGGTGAGGACGGTCTCGGAGTCCTCGCGGCCGGGCTCGCGCAGATGGGTGTGCAGGTCGACCAGGCCGGGCAGCAGGATCTGCCCCTCGGCCTCGATCACGGTGGCCCCGGCGGCGTCGAGGCCGGTGCCCACCTCGGTGACGGTCTCGCCGTCGATCAGTACGTCCCTAGGCTCGCCGCCGAGGATCCGCGCACCGCGGATAAGAATCTTGCTCATGGTTACTTGTTCTCCTCGGTACGGGCGGGGGCGGCGGACAGTGCGGTGTCGGAGCCGCCGAGCAGCAGGTAGAGCACGGCCATGCGGATGGAGACGCCGTTGGCGACCTGCTCGACGACCGTGCAGCGGTCGGAGTCGGCGACCTCGGCGGTGATCTCCATGCCGCGGACCATCGGGCCGGGGTGCATGACGATGGCGTGCTCGGGCATCTTCGCCATGCGCTCGCCGTCCAGGCCGTAGCGGCGGGAGTACTCGCGCTCGGTCGGGAAGTACGCGGCGTTCATCCGTTCACGCTGCACACGCAGCATCATCACCGCATCGGACTTCGCCAGCACGTTGTCGAGGCTGTAGCTGACGTCGCAGGGCCACTTCTCGACGCCGACGGGCACCAGGGTGGGCGGGGCCACCAGGGTGACGTGCGCGCCGAGCGTGGTGAGCAGGTGGACGTTGGAGCGGGCGACGCGGCTGTGCAGGATGTCGCCGACGATCGTGATGCGGCGGCCGTCCAGGTCGCGGCCGAGCCCGGCATCGGCGCCGACGAGCCGGCGGCGCATCGTGAAGGCGTCCAGCAGGGCCTGGGTGGGGTGTTCGTGGGTGCCGTCGCCGGCGTTGACCACGGCCCCGTCGATCCAGCCGGAGGTAGCGAGCCGGTAGGGGGCTCCGGAGGCGCCGTGCCGGATGACGACGGCGTCGGCGCCCATCGCCTCCAGAGTCAGCGCGGTGTCCTTCAGGGACTCGCCCTTGGAGACGGACGAGCCCTTGGCGGAGAAGTTGATGACGTCGGCGGACAGCCGTTTGGCGGCCGCCTCGAAGGAGATGCGGGTGCGGGTCGAGTCCTCGAAGAAGAGGTTGACGACGGTACGGCCGCGCAGGGTGGGGAGCTTCTTGATCGGCCGGTCCGCGACCCGGGCCATCTCCTCGGCGGTGTCGAGGATCAGGACGGCGTCGTCGCGGGTGAGGTCGGCGGCCGAGATGAGGTGACGCATCATCTGGGGGTTCTCCGGGGTGCTGGAGGGAGTTTCAGGCATGCGGGCGCGCGGGAGCGGCCGTACGTCCCCGAAAGGGCGTACGGGAGGGCTCGCGCTACTGCGTGTCCGCGGGGGTGGCCTGCTTGACGCCCAGCAGCACGGCGTCGCGGCCGTCCTCCTCGGCGAGCTGGACCTTGACCGTCTCCCGCAGCGACGTGGGGAGGTTCTTGCCGACGTAGTCCGCGCGGATCGGGAGCTCCCGGTGGCCGCGGTCGACGAGGACCGCGAGCTGCACCGCGCGCGGGCGGCCGATGTCGCCGAGCGCGTCGAGGGCGGCGCGGATGGTGCGGCCGGAGAAGAGCACGTCGTCGACCAGGACGACCAGGCTGCCCTCGATCCCCTCGCCGGGGATGTCGGTACGGGCCAGGGCGCGCGCCGGGCGCATCCGCAGGTCGTCGCGGTACATGGTGATGTCGAGCGATCCGACCGGCGTCTTCCGGCCGGTGATCTCCTGGAGTTTCTCGGCCAGCCGACGGGCGAGGAAGACGCCTCGGGTCGGGATGCCGAGCAGCACCACATCGTCGGCGCCCTTGGCGCGTTCGACGATCTCGTGGGCGATACGGGTCAGAACACGGGCGATGTCGGGGGCCTCGAGAACGGGGCGTGCCACGTTGCCGGTGTGGTCGTGCTGTGCGTCCATAAGAAACGGACCTCCTTCTCCGCCTCACGGGACGGATCGTTAAAGGACGTCGAAATTGCGTCATCCACGCTACCAGGGCTTGCGCTCGGCCCTGGCCCCGCCCCCGGGAGGTACCGGTCCGGACCATTCGGCTTGACGCATCCAAGTAACGCTGCGTAACCTCACAGTGAGTTACCAGCCACGCGGCGGAGCCGCACACTGTTCCAGCGTCCGGGGAGCCATATGTCCAGCGAATACGCAAAACAGCTCGGGGCCAAACTCCGTGCCATCCGCACCCAGCAGGGCCTTTCCCTCCACGGCGTGGAGGAGAAGTCCCAGGGTCGCTGGAAGGCCGTCGTGGTCGGTTCGTACGAGCGCGGCGACCGTGCCGTGACCGTACAGCGCCTCGCCGAGCTGGCGGATTTCTACGGGGTCCCGGTGCAGGAGCTGCTGCCCGGTACGACGCCGGGCGGGGCCGCGGAGCCGCCGCCGAAGCTCGTCCTGGACCTGGAGCGCCTCGCCCACGTCCCGCCGGAGAAGGCCGGTCCGCTGCAGCGCTACGCGGCGACCATCCAGAGCCAGCGCGGTGACTACAACGGCAAGGTGCTCTCGATCCGCCAGGACGACCTGCGCACGCTCGCCGTCATCTACGACCAGTCGCCTTCCGTGCTCACGGAGCAGCTCATCAGCTGGGGCGTGCTGGACGCGGACGCGCGCCGCGCGGTCTCCCACGACGAGGGCTGAGCGAGCGGGGCGGGACCCCACAGCAGAAACGTGCCGCCGGGTGGGCGGGGACCTTCGGGCCCCCGCCCGCCCGGCGTTTCCGTGTCCGCGCCCCTGCCCGGGGACGACGGACCCGGCGCGGGCTCCCGGGTACGACGAAGGGCCCACGGTCGGGGCCTTAGATTCTATTGGTCGTTGCAACACCCCAGCTCAAGGGGTGCGATGGACTTCGGGATCCGTGAGGTGCGGACCGCGCAGGGGCCTGTGAAGCTGCGTCGGGAGCGGGAGGCATACTCCCGGCTCGTGGCGCAGGGATACAGCAACACGGAAGCTTGCCGGATCGTCGGTGTTGACCGGCGGACCGGCAACAAGTGGCGTAATGGCCGCGGCGCTGACCGCCGGCAGAAGGCGGTACCACCGATTTCGTCGGTGGTACCGCCTTCCGGCATGTCCAGGCACCTGCGTGAGGACGAGCGGATCCACATCGCCGACCGGCTGCGGGAGAAGGCGACGGTCCGGGCGATCGCGGCCGAGCTGGGCCGTAGCCCCTCGACGGTCAGCCGGGAGATCCGCCGCAACCGGCACCCGGGCAACGGCCAGTACCGTCCGCATGCGGCCCAGGCCCGCGCGGATGCCCGCCGTCCGCGCCCCAAGCCCCGCAAGATCCTCCAGGACCCCGGGCTGCGGGCCGCCGTCCAGGCAATGCTGGACGAGAAGCGGAGCCCGGAGCAGATATGCCACGCTCTGCGGGCACAGTTCCCCGACCGGCCGGAGATGCACGTGGTCCACGAGACCGTCTACCAGGCCCTCTAC